>DAINQO010000021.1:13975-27959 GCA_036742625.1 Microvirga sp. | reverse complement strand
GGACCGGGTCCACGAGGCCCGCAAGGAGCTCGAGCTGAGAGGGCTCGTGGCATGACCGCCGCGAGCGCCCCGGCCCGGCCCGCGCTCGTCGGCCGCCGCCCGGTCCTCGTCACCGGCGGCGCCGGGTTCATCGGCTCGAACCTCGCCGACCGGCTCGCCCGCGAGGGCCACGACGTCCTCGTCTACGACGCCCTCGCGCGGCCCGGGGTGGAGAGCAATCTCGCCTGGCTCAAGGGCCGCCATCCGCAGCGGATATCGAGCGTGATCGGCGACATCCGCGACGAGCGCGGCGTCGCCGCCGCGGCGCGGGACGCCGAGGCGGTGTTCCATTTCGCGGCGCAGGTCGCGGTGACGACGAGCCTCGTCACGCCGCGCGAGGATTTCGACATCAACGTGCAGGGCACGCTCAGCCTGCTCGAGACGCTGCGCCGGCGGAACGACCCGGCCCCCCTCGTCTTCGCCTCGACCAACAAGGTCTACGGCGATCTCGCCGACATTGTCCTCGACGAGACCAACGACGCCTATCTGCCGCGCGATCCGGCGGTGCGCGCGAAGGGCATCGGCGAGGATCGACCGCTCGATTTCCACACGCCCTATGGCTGCTCGAAGGGCGCCGCCGACCAGTACGTCCTCGACTATGCCCGCAGCTTCGGCGTGCCGACCGCGGTCATGCGCATGAGCTGCATCTATGGCCCACGCCAGATGGGGACCGAGGACCAGGGCTGGGTGGCGCATTTTCTGATCCGCGCCCTCGACGGTGAGCCGATCTCGATCTACGGCGACGGGCGGCAGGTGCGCGACGTGCTCAACGTCGCGGACGCCGTCGACGCCTATGTTTCGGCGTGGCGCCGCATCGAGGCCGTGCAGGGCCGCGCCTTCAACCTCGGCGGCGGGCCCGCGAACGCCGTCAGCCTGCGGCAGCTGTTGCGCCATGTCGAGGACCTCATCGGCCGGCCGGTCGAGCTGTCCTTCTCCGATTGGCGCGCCGGCGATCAGCGCTATTACGTCTCCGACATGAGCCGCGCCGCACGCGCGCTCGAGCTGCGATCCCCGATCCCATGGCGTACCGGCGTCGCGGCGCTCGCCCGCTGGCTCGCGGACGAGCGTGGGTCGAGAGCGACCGCGACCCGGCCCGCCGCGCGCCTCAGGACCGCCGAGGCCCTGTCGTGAGGAGCGCTAGCGTTATGACGGAGGCGGCGTGTCGGTGCGCCTGATCGGGCGCGGGCCGCTGCGCCTGCTGATGACCGCCGACGCGGTCGGCGGGGTGTGGCAATACGCGACCGATCTCGCCGGCGCGCTCGCCGACCACGGCGTCGAGACGACGCTTGCCGTGCTTGGCCCGGCACCCTCGCTCTCGCAGGCGGCGGCGATTCCGCAGACCCGCATCGTCATCACCGGCCTGCCGCTCGACTGGACCGCCGGCAGCCCGGGCGAGGTTGCGGAAGCCTCGCGCGCCATCGCCGCGCTGGCGTGCAGCGTCGAGGTCGATATCGTTCATCTCAACAGTCCTGCGCTTGCCGCGGACGCCCGCTTTCCCGCGCCGATCGTCGGCGTCTGCCATTCCTGTCTCGCGACCTGGTGGCGGGCGGTCCGCTCCGGGCCGCTCCCACAGGACTTCGTCTGGCGCACGGCGCTGCTCGCGCGTGGCTTTCGCGCCGCCGAGGCCCTCGCCGCGCCGACGGCGGCCTTCGCGCAGATGACTGCCGACGCCTACGGGATTCCCGCGCCGACCGTGGTGCGCAACGGCCGGCGTCTGGGCGCGCCGCGCGAGCCGGCCGAGCCGGCATCCCTCGTGTTCACCGCCGGCCGGCTCTGGGACGACGGCAAGAATCTTGCGGCTCTCGACCGCGCCGCGGCGCGCCTCGACGTCCCGGTGCTGGCGGCCGGACCTCTCGCGGGGCCGAACGGCGCCATGATCGCGCTGCCGCACATCCAGGCGCTCGGCGAGCTCGGCGGCGAAGACGTCCAAGCGTGGCTCGCGCCCCGTCCGATCTTCGCGTCCGTGCCGCGCTACGAGCCCTTCGGCCTTGCCGTGCTCGAAGCCGCCCAGGCCGGCTGCGCGCTCGTGCTTTCGGATATCCCGACGCTGCGCGAGCTCTGGGACGGCGCGGCGCTGTTCGTGCCGGCCGATGACGACGCGGTCATCGCCGCGGCGATCCGCGATCTTGTCGCCGACCCGCGCCGGCGCGCGAGGCTCGGCGGCGCGGCGCGGGCCCGCTCGGAACTCTACACCGTCGAGAGCACGGCGCAGGGCATGATGGCGATCTACGAAGCCGTACTCGCGCGCCAGGCCGTCCTTGGGCATGAGGCGGTGGCGTGAGGTTCGTCTATTTCACGCACTCGCTGGCGTCGTGCTGGAACCACGGCAACGCCCATTTCCTGCGCGGCGTGCTGCGCGAGCTGATCCATGCCGGGCATGGCGTCGAAGCCTGCGAGCCCTCCGGCAGCTGGAGCCGCGAGAACCTGCTGAAGGATCACGGATCCGCCGGACTCGATGCTTATGAGCGCGCCTATCCGGAGCTTTCCTGCCGCCGCTACGACGATGACATCGATGTCGCAGCCGCCGTCTCGACAGCCGACGTGGTGATCGTGCACGAATGGAACGAGCCATGGCTCGTCGCTGCCATCGGCCGGGCGCGGCGGCGCGGCGGGCGGTTTACGCTCCTTTTCCACGACACCCATCATCGCGCCGTGAGCGACCCGGACGCGATCCGCGCCTTCGATCTCGACGGCTTTGACGGCGTTCTCGCCTTCGGCGAGACGCTCTCCGAGGTTTACCGCCGCTGGGGCTGGGGCGACCGCGTCTTCACCTGGCACGAGGCCGCCGATACGCGCCTGTTCCGGTCACCGTCCGGCGAGACCCGGCGCGAAGGCCTGGTCTGGATCGGCAATTGGGGCGACGAGGAGCGTAGCGCCGAGCTCGAGAGCTTTCTCCTGCGGCCGGCGCGGACCGTCGGCCTGCCGCTCGACATCTACGGCGTGCGCTATCCGGAGCATGCCCTCGAGGCGCTGCGCCGGCACGGCGCCCGCTATCGCGGCTGGCTCCCGAACGCCAGGGCGCCCGAGATCTTCGCGTCCCATCTCGCGACCGTGCACGTGCCGCGGCGGTTCTACGTCGAAATGTTGCCGGGCATCCCGACCATCCGGGTCTTCGAGGCGCTGGCCTGCGGCATCCCGCTCGTCTCGGCGCCTTGGCGGGATTCGGAAGGCCTCTTCCGGCCAGGCGAGGATTACCTCGTCGCACAAGATGAGGACGCGATGGAGCGCCACCTCGCGACGCTGCGCGACGACCCGGCGCTTCGCGCCGCGTTCATCGCGAGCGGCCTCGAGACGATCAGGGAGCGGCACAGCTGCGCCCACCGCGCGGACGAGCTTCTGGCGATCGTGGAGCGCATCCGCGCGCCTTCCCGGGCGGAGATGTTCGCATGAAGATCGCCTTCTACGGCTCGAGCCTCGTGTCCTCCTACTGGAATGGCGCGGCGACCTATTACCGGGGGCTCCTCAGCGATCTCGCCCGGCGCGGCCACCGCATCGTCTTCTATGAGCCCGACGCTTTCGACCGCCAGAAGCATCGCGACATCGATCCGCCGGACTGGGCCGAATCCCGCGTCTATCCGGCGACCGAGGAAGCGGTGCGGCGGGTGATCGCCGAGGCGGCATCGGCCGAGGTCGTGGTCAAGGCGAGCGGCGTCGGGGTGTTCGACGACGTCCTCCTCGCCGGTCTCATTGCGGCGTCACGCCCGGAGGCGATGCGCGTCTTCTGGGATGTCGACGCGCCGGCGACGCTCGCCGAGCTGCGCCGCAGCCCCGAGCATCCGCTGCATCGGGCGATGGCGTCGCTCGACATCGTCTTCACCTATGGCGGCGGACCGCCCGTCGTCGCCGGCTACGAGGGCTTCGGGGCCCGGCGCTGCGTGCCGATCTACAACGGGCTCGATCCGACGACCCATTTCCCAGTGCCGCCGGAGGAGCGCTTCGCGGCTGACCTTGCCTTCCTCGGCAACCGTCTGCCGGACCGTGAGCGGCGCGTCGAAGCATTCTTCCTCGACCCGGCGGCGCGGCTTGCCGACCGCCGTTTCCTCATCGGCGGCAACGGCTGGGAAGACAAGGCGATGCCGCCGAACGTGCGGCACATCGGGCACGTCTACACGCGCGAGCACAACGCCTTCAACACGAGCCCGCTCGCCGTCCTGAACATCGCGCGCGATTCGATGGCCGACATCGGGTTCTCGCCGGCGACGCGGGTGTTCGAGGCGGCGGGCGCCGGGGGTTGCCTCATCACCGACGCATGGGAGGGCATCGAGCATTTCCTCGAGCCGGACGTCGAGGTGCTCGTCGCCCGCGATGGCGCCGACGTCGCCGAGCACCTCCGCAGCCTGACACCGGAGCGGGCGCGGACGATCGGTGCCGCGGCGAGAGCGCGCGTGCTGGCCGAGCACACCTACACGCTGCGCGGTGCGCAGGTCGACGCGATCCTGACCGAGGTTGCGGCACAGAAGCGGCAGAGGAGCGCCGCATGAGGCTCGTCGTCCTCGGGCTCAGCCTGTCCTCGTCCTGGGGCAACGGCCACGCGACGACCTACCGCTCACTGCTCAAGGCCTTTGCCGAACGCGGACACGACATCCTGTTCCTCGAACGCGACGTGCCCTGGTATGCCGACAACCGCGACCTCCTCGATCCGGACTATTGCCGGCTCGCGCTCTACGAGGACATGCGGGCGCTCGCAGCCTACGAGGAGGACATCGAAGCCGCCGACGCCGTGATGGTCGGCTCCTACGTGCCGGAGGGGGTCGCGGTCGGCGAATGGATCCAGCGCACCGCCCGCGGCGCCACCGCGTTCTACGACATCGACACCCCGGTGACGCTCGCCAAGCTCGAACGCGGCGACCTCGAATACCTGTCGCCGGCGCTGATCCCGGGATACGATCTCTATCTGTCCTTCACCGGCGGCCCGACGCTGCGAACGATCCTGCGCCGCTACGGCTCGCCGGACGCGCGCGCGCTCTATTGCTCGGTCGATCCCGAGGCCTACCCGCCGATGGACCTCGAGCCGCGGTGGGATCTGAGCTACCTCGGCACCTACAGCCCGGACCGCCAACCGACGCTCGAGCGCCTCCTCGTCGAGCCGGCGCGGCAGGCGCCGCATCTTAAATTCGCGGTCGCCGGCCCGCTTTATCCCGACGACATCGCGTGGCCGGCAAATGTCGAGCGCATCGATCATGTGCCCCCGGCCGATCACGCCCGCTTCTACGCATCGAGCCGGTTCACGCTGAACGTCACGCGGGCCGACATGATCCGGGCCGGCTACAGCCCGAGCGTGCGGCTGTTCGAGGCCGCCGCCGCCGCAACGCCGATCGTATCCGACGAATGGCCCGGGCTTGAGACCATCTTCGTTCCGAAGCGCGAGATCGTGGTCGCCGATCGCCCCGGCGCGGTGCTTGAAGTCCTGACCGGCTGGAGCGAGACAGAGCGAAGACGGCTCGGCGCCGCAGCGCGCGAGCGCGTCCTCGCCGATCATACGGCAGCGCATCGCGCCGGCGAGCTCGAAGCCCACATCGCGCGGGTTCGCTCGCGTCGCGCGACGCTGAAAGTCGCCCGCGAAGCGCGGTGCGCAACTGTTGGATAAACACAGGTTAATCCCCGGACGGGGAACGAAGATTTCGTCGAACCAATGCAAAGCTGAGAACGTTGGGCACCTACGTTCCTTTCTTTCGTACATCGCGCCGGCCGCCGGCGCGTAGAGGAAGAGGCCGAGGTCATGAAAAATGGGAGAGGCAGGGTCGTTCTCGTCGCCGGCGGCGCCGGGTTCATCGGTTCCCACCTGTGCGACGCCCTGATCGCCGAAGGCGACCGCGTCCTCTGCATCGACAACTTCCAGACCGGCAGGCTTCGGAACCTGCGCCACCTGGAGCGCGAGTCGCGGTTCGAGCTGATCGAAGCCGACGTCATCGACCCGCTGAGATCGAGCCTGTCGTCGCCGCGGCTGTCGCTCGATGCGGTCTTCAACCTCGCCTGCGCGGCCTCGCCGCCGCACTACCAGGCCGATCCCGAGCATACGATGCTCACGAACGTGCTCGGCTCGCGCAACCTTCTCGCGCTCGTCGAGAAGCAGCGCGCCCGCTTCCTCCTCGCGTCGACGAGCGAGGTCTACGGCGACCCCGACGTGCATCCGCAAAAGGAAAGCTACTGCGGCAACGTCAACCCGACTGGGCCGCGCGCCTGCTACGACGAAGGCAAGCGCGCCGCCGAGGCGCTGACGTTCGATTACCACCGCGCCGGCCGCGCCGCGGTGCGAGTCGCGCGGATCTTCAACACCTACGGCCCGCGCATGCGGGCGGACGACGGCCGCGTCGTCTCGAACGTGATCACGCAGGCGCTCTCGGGCGAGGACATCACGGTCTACGGCGTCGGCTCGCAGACGCGCTCCTTCTGCTACGTCCACGATCTCGTCGAGGGGCTGATGCGCCTGATGCGCTACGACGGCGGCGCGGTGAGCCCGGTCAATCTCGGCAACCCGATCGAGCTTACCGTCAACGAGCTCGTCGCGCGCGTCGTCGCGATGACCGGATCGCGGTCGCGGATCGTCAGGCGGCCGCTGCCGATCGATGACCCGCGCCGGCGGCGTCCCGACATCGGCCTGGCGAAGGAGCTTCTCGGCTGGACGCCCAAGGTGTCGCTCGAGGAAGGCCTCAAGGCGACGATCCGCTGGTTTGCCGGCGACAGCGCGAAGGTGCCGGCGCGGGCGAACAGCCGGGGCAAATCGGCGGGAGCGGTGCCTGCGGCAGCGCCCTGATCGGTTCGCGCCGCGGCCCGCGCCGGGTCGGTGGGTTCGCATCCCGTGATGGCGACGCCGTTGAACCTGAGCTGGATCACCGACGACCTCGCGATCGGCGGTAGCTTCCGGGCCGCCGACGCGGAGGTTTTGGCGCGCGAGCTGCGGATCAGGGCCGTCGTCGACCTGAGGGTCGAGGCCTGCGACGACGCCGTCGTGCTCGAGCGCCACGGGCTTGCGTTCCTGCATCTGCCGACGGAGGACCACTGCGCCGTCTCGCCGGCAATGCTTGGCGAAGGCGTCGCCTTCGCCAATCGCCACCTCGACCGCAGCGAGCGGGTGCTGATCCATTGCGAGCACGGCATCGGCCGCTCGGCGACGCTCGCGCTCTGCGTTCTCGTCAGCCGCGGCCATGAGCCCCTCGCGGCCCTCGAGCTTGCGAAGAGCCGCCGTGCCCTCGTGTCGCCGAGCCCGGCGCAGTACGAGGCCTGGGCCGCATGGCTCGCGGCGGCAAAGGCCGAGGGCGGCGCCGGCTGGCGCATCCCCTCCTTCGACGCCTTTGCGGCGATCGCCTATTCGCATCTGCGTGCGCGGGCCGGGTGATGCTCGTCTATGGCGACGGCACCCGGCTGGAGGCAGCGCGGGAAAAGCTCGCCGAGATCGCGCGCGGCATCGAGGCGGCGTGGCGTGGCGCGGCCGGCCTCGCGCGGCACGCGGATCTCGTGGTGGCCTTCATCGCGGCGGGCGAACTCGCGCAGGGCTTAAGCGACGCCGCGTTCGCGGTGCGCAAGGTCGATGCGCGGTCCGCGTCGGGCGACGCAGCGATGCGACTTCTCATCGCCCTTGCCCGCGGCATCGAGCGGTCGTGGTCGAGCGGCTTTCGCGAGCTCGGCGAAAAGCCGGCGCGGGTGCTTGAGGCGCTGTCGGCCGCCGTATTGCCGGAAGTGCTCGAGATCAGCCGGCCGGAGGGCTACGCCTTCTATGCGCTCTATCCCGAGGCCTACATCCAGGCGGCGCGGCCATGTTCCGGATTGCCGCTGACGATCGTCGGCCTGCGCAGCATCGGGACCGGCCTCGCGGCAGCGGTCGCAGCCGGCGCTGGGCAGGAGGATGCCATCACTGTGCGGCCGGTCGGCCACCCGTTCCGGCGCGAGCTTGCGCTGTCCGGGGAGCTCGCCACCGAGCTCAAGTCCGGATCGACCTTCGCGATCGTCGACGAGGGACCCGGGCTCTCGGGCAGCTCGCTTGGCGGCGTCGCCGACTTCCTCGAGGATGGCGGTATCGCGCCGCGCCGCATTCATTTCTTCCCAAGCCATGCCGGCCCGCTCGGGCCACAGGCGAGCACGCGCCATCGCGCGCGATGGGCGCGGGCCAGCCGCCCCGTCGTCGGCTTCGAGGCTCTCGCGCTCAGCGCCGCCGATCCCCGTCATCGCATCGAGAGCTGGGTCGCCGATCTCTGCGCCGCGCCGACGGCGCCGACGACCGACCTTTCCGGTGGCGAATGGCGGCGGCTCCGCTTCTCCTCGGAGGCGCAGTGGCCGCCGGCGAACCCGCAGCAGGAGCGCCGCAAGTTCCTGCTGCGGTGCGAGGATGGCCCGTGGCTGCTGCGGTTCGCGGGCCTCGGCCGCTACGGCTCCGACAAGCTCGACCTCGCCCGCGAGCTCGCCTCGGCGGGCTTCGTACCGCCGGTCGCGGGCTTCCGGCACGGGTTCACGGTCGAGCCCTGGCTCGAGCATGCCCGGCCGCTTGGTGCGGTTCCGCAGGACCGGTCCGGGCTCGTCGAGCATCTCGGCCGATACATCGGGACGCGCGCGCGGCTGTTTCCGGCAGACTGCCCCGGTGCCTCGCTCGAGCAGCTCGCCGCCATGGCCCGCCGCAACTGCGAACTCGCGCTCGGGGAAGCGGCCGCGCGGGCTTTCGGCGCCTGGACGATTGAGCTGCCCCGGCTCGCCCGCCATGTCCGCCCGGTCCGCACCGACAACCGCCTGCACCGATGGGAATGGCTCGTTGCCGGCGAGCGGCTGATCAAGACGGATGCGCTCGACCATCACGCGACCCACGACCTCGTCGGCTGCCAGGACGCCGCCTGGGACCTCGCCGGTGCCGCGACCGAGTTCGGGCTCGACGCGAGCGAGACCGAGCGCCTCTGCACGATCGTGGAGCGGGAAACCGGCCGGGCGGTCGTCCCCGAGCTTCTCGGTTTCCTCGCCCTCTGCTACGCGGCTTTCCAGCTCGGCTCCTACAGCCTCGCCGCCGACGCCCTTGCCGGTAACCCGGCGGAAGCTTCGCGGTTGCGGGCGCAAGCCCGCCGCTATACCGATCTTCTCCGACACCGCCTTCTCGGCGACGCGGCGGCCGGCGCGGCATCGCCGGCGGGCCGGCCAGCTTTGGGAGAAGCGCCTTGCGTGTAGCGATCATCGGCGCCGGCTATGTCGGGCTCGTCTCGGGCGCGTGCTTCGCCGATTTCGGCCACGTCGTGTCCTGCGTCGACAAGGACCCCGACAAGATCGCGGCGCTTCGGCAAGGCAAGATGCCGATCTTCGAGCCGGGGCTTTCGGATCTCGTCGCCAAGAACGTTCGCGCCGGCCGTCTCTCCTTCTCGGGCGACCTCCGCGACGCAGTGCGCGAAGCCGACGCGGTGTTCATCGCCGTCGGCACGCCGTCGCGGCGCGGCGACGGCTTCGCTGACCTTTCCTTCGTGCACCAGGCGGCGCGGGAGATCGCCGCGGTGCTCGACGGCTACACCGTCATCGTCATGAAATCGACCGTGCCGGTCGGCACCGGCGACGAGGTCGAGCGCATCATCCGCGAGACGGCGCCGCGGGCTCAGTTCGCGGTCGTGTCGAACCCGGAATTCCTGCGCGAGGGCGCCGCGATCGCGGACTTCAAGCGCCCCGACCGGATCGTCATCGGCGCCGAGGAGGAGCGCACCAAGACGGTGATGACGGAGCTGTACCGGCCGCTGTACCTCAACCACGCGCCGATCTTGTTCACCTCGCGCCGAACGGCGGAGCTGACCAAATACGCCGCGAACGCCTTCCTGGCGATGAAGGTCACCTTCATCAACGAGATCGCCGATCTCTGCGAGAAGGTCGGCGCCAACGTGCAGGAGGTGGCGCGCGGCATCGGCCTCGACAACCGCATCGGGTCGAAGTTCCTGCACGCCGGCCCAGGCTACGGCGGCTCGTGCTTCCCGAAGGACACGCTGGCGCTGATCAAGACGGCGCAGGACTACGACGCGCCGATCCGCATCGTCGAGACGGTCGCGGCCGTGAACGACCAGCGTAAGCGCGCCATGGCGCGCAAGATCATCCACGCCTGCGGCGGCAGCGTGCGCGGCAAGACCATCGCGGTCCTCGGGCTCACCTTCAAGCCGAACACCGACGACATGCGCGAGGCCCCTTCCCTGTCGATCATCGCCGGCCTCATCGATGGCGGCGCGAGCGTCAGAGCCTACGACCCCGAAGGCATGGAGCAGGCGCGGCACGTGCTCGACGGCATCGAGTACGCCGAGGACCCCTATGCCTGCGCCGAGGGCGCCGACGCCCTCGTCATCGTCACCGAATGGGACGCCTTCCGGGCCCTCGATCTCGAGCGCATCCGGGACGCGCTCAAGCAGCCGATCCTCGTCGACCTGCGCAACATCTACCGGGCCGACGATCTCGCCGAGCACGGATTCACCTATGTGAGCGTCGGCCGCCCCGAGCTGCGGCCGGAGACGCGGGACGCTGCGGTCGATCTCGCGACGCGCAAGCGCGCCGCGTCCTGACGGCGGCGGGCGGCGTCTCGCCGCAACCGCTTGCATCCGTTCGCGTCCGCGCAACCGGAGCGGAGCGAAAAGCGGCGCCAAGCCCCGGCTCGGAACGACTCAAACACGGCCGGCGTTGAATCGGCCTAAAGCCGAGTTTGGCTCGACCGCGGTCGTTCGCTCGGGCCGGCGTGAAGGGGTGAGCGATATCATGGCCGTGCGGGCGAACTGGAAAGGATACCTCAAGCTCTCCCTCGTCTCCTGCGCGGTCGCCCTCTACCCGGCCGCGAGCTCATCCTCCCGCGTCCGCTTCAACACCCTGAACCGGGAGACCGGCAACCGCGTCAAGCGCCAGTTCGTCGATGCCTCGACGGGCGACGTCGTCGAGGACGACGAGCAGGTCAAGGGCTACCAGGTCGGCAAGGGCTCCTATGTCGTCGTCGAGGACGAGGAGCTCGAGGCGATCCAGCTCGAAAGCACCCACACGATCGACGTCGAGAGCTTCGTTCCGCGAGACGAGGTCGATCTGCGCTACCTCGACACGCCCTACTACATCGCGCCCGACGACAAGGTCGCGCAGGAGGCGTTCGCCGTTATCCGCGATGCGATGACCGAGAAGGAAATGGCCGGCCTTGCCCGGGTCGTGATGGCGCGGCGCGAGCACATGATCCTGCTCGAGCCGCTCGGCAAAGGGCTTCTCGGGACGACCCTGCGCTTCCCCTACGAAGTCCGGGAGGAGAAGCCGTATTTCGAGGATATTCCGGACGTGAAGCTGCCGGCCGAAATGCGCGAGCTCGCGATCCACATCGTCGAGAAGAAGAAGGCTCATTTCGACCCGACAAAGTTCGAGGACCGCTACGAGAACGCGGTCATTGCGCTCGTCAAGTCGAAGCAGACCGGCAAGCCGGTCCCGACGCCGAAGGCGCCGCAACCCTCGAACGTCATCAACCTGATGGACGCGTTGAAGCGCAGCATCGGCACCGAGCGGGGCGATGAGCGCCGGCGCGCCGAGCCGGCGAAATCGACGAGCCGCCGCAAGCCGGCGCGCAAGGCCAAAGCCGTTGCCGCGAAGAAGCGCACTCTCAAGAAGGCCAGCTGAGCCATGGAACACAGGCCGAAATCGAAACGGGGCTTCGCCTCGATGACGAAGGAGCAGCGCGAGCGCATTGCGAGCCTCGGCGGGCGCAGCGTGCCGAGCGCGAAACGGTCGTTCGCGCAAGATCGCGCGCTCGCCTCGGAAGCCGGCCGCAAGGGCGGCCAGCGCTCGCAAGGGCGGCGCCGAGCGGGCGAGGAGGCGGCGCCGGAATAACGCTAGGTGGCAAAGGCGGGGGCGCGCGCCTTAAAGCGCCGGGCGAAAGCTCCCGAGCGGGCGCCGCGAAAGCGTGCCGCTGCGTCGCAGGCGCTCGGCGAGGAGCAGCCGCAACCCGATCCCGCGCCGAAATCGCTCCTTGCCTATCGCGGCAAGCGCGACTTTGCCCGCTCCCCCGAGCCGAAGGGCCGGCCGGAGGCCGCCGCGAGCGATCGCTTCTGCGTGCAGAAGCACGATGCCCGCCGCCTCCACTACGATCTGCGGCTCGAGCTCGACGGGGTGCTGAAGAGCTGGGCCGTCACGCGCGGGCCGAGCCTTACCCTCGGCGAGAAGCGCCTTGCGGTCCATACGGAGGACCATCCGCTCGAATACCTCACCTTCGAGGGCGTCATCCCGCAGGGCGAGTATGGCGGCGGCACGATGATCGTCTGGGATGAAGGCCGCTGGACGCCGGAAGGCGATCCGCGCGCCGGCTACAAGAAGGGCCATCTCGCCTTCGCGCTCGACGGCCGGCGCCTGAAGGGGCGATGGCACCTCGTGCGCACGCGACCGAAACCGCGCGAGAAGAAGGAGCAATGGCTCCTGCTGAAGGCCGACGACGGGTTCGCGCGCCCGCCCGGCAGCCCCGAGATCACGGCGCAGGAGACGACCTCGGTGCTCTCCGGACGGACGAACGACGAGCTTGCGGCCGGCGGCGAAGTCCGGGCCGATCACGCCGAGCGCGCCAGAGTCGCAAGCGAGCGCAAGCGCGCGCCGCCTGACCTCGCCCGCGTGCCCGGCGCAAGAAAGGGCATCCTGCCGCCCTTCGTCGAGCCGTGCCTCGCGACGCTCGCTCCGCACGCCCCGGTCGGCGGCGAATGGGTGCACGAGATCAAGTTCGACGGTTATCGCCTGCAGGCGCGGATCGATGGCGGCAAGGTCAAGCTCCTGACCCGCAAAGGGCTCGACTGGACGGCTAAGTTCGCGCGCCTCGCCGAGGCCCTCAAGGCGCTGAAGCTCGGGGCTGCGCTCATCGACGGCGAGGTCGTCGTCGAGGGCGCGGGCGGCGTCTCGAGCTTCACCGGCCTGCAGGAGGAGCTCAAATCGGAGCGCTCCGACCGGATGATCTATTACGCCTTCGACCTGCTCTACCTCGGCGGCTACAAGCTCGCCGACGCGCCCTTGATCGACCGCAAGACGCTTCTCGCCGGTCTGCTCGACGACGCGCCCGCTGGCGGCGCGATCCGCTTCAGCGACCATATCGAGACCGATGGCGCAACGATGCTCCGGCACGCCTGCCGGCTCGGGCTCGAGGGCATCATCTCGAAGCGCCGCGACCTGCCCTACCGGCCGGGCCGCCGCGGCGATTGGCTCAAGGCGAAATGCACCGAGCGGCAGGAATTCGTCATCGCCGGGTTCGTGCCCTCGACGACCGTGTCGAAGGCGATCGGCTCGCTCGTGCTTGCCGTCAACGAGGGCGGCAGGCTCGTCCATGTCGGGCGCGTCGGCACCGGCTACACCGAGTCGACGGCGCGCCAGCTGTGGGCTGCGCTCGATAAGATCAAGCGCCCGGCCTCGCCGTTTCCGGAAAAGCTGCCGCGGATCGCGACGAACGGCGTGCGCTGGGTCGAGCCGTCGCTCGTCGCCGAGGTCGAGCTTCGCGGCTGGTCCTCCGACGGCCTCATCCGCCACGGCGCGTTCAAGGGCCTGCGCGACGACAAGCGCCCGGAAGAGGTGGTGCGCGAGAGCCGGCCGCCCATCTCCGCCCCGCGCAAGCGCACGGCGGCGCCGGCGTTCGCACTCACCCATCCGGACCGCGTGCTGTGGGACGATATCGGGCTGACGAAGCAGGGGCTCGCCGACTTCTACACCGAGATCGCCGACTGGATCCTGCCGCACATCATCGAGCGGCCGCTCTCGCTTGTGCGCTGCCCGGCGGGATATGACAAAGAGTGCTTCTTTCAGAAGCACGCCTGGGCCGGCCTCGACACCACCCTCGTCCGGCGTGTCAGGATGGGCGAGGACGAGGGCCTCGCCATCACGGATCTGTCCGGGCTTCTCTCGCTGGTGCAGGCCGGGGTCCTCGAGATCCACCCCTGGGGCGCAACGCTTGCCGATCCGGAGAAGCCCGACCGGATCACCTTCGATCTCGACCCGGACGAAAGCGTGCCCTTCG
>DAINQO010000021.1:0-13875 GCA_036742625.1 Microvirga sp. | reverse complement strand
GAGAAGCCCGACCGGATCACCTTCGATCTCGACCCGGACGAAAGCGTGCCCTTCGGGACGGTCGTCGCGAGCGCGATCGAGGTGCGGGAAAAGCTCGCATCCCTCGGCCTCGAAAGCTTCGTCAAGACGACCGGGGGCAAGGGGCTGCACGTCGTCGTCCCGCTCGCGCCGGCGGCCGGCTGGAACGAGGTCAAGAGCTTCGCTGAGGAATTCGCGACCGGGCTGGCGCGCGACTTTCCCGACCGCTACACCGCGAACATGGCGAAACGCGCCCGGAGCGGGCGGATATTCCTCGATTACCTTCGAAATACCCGCGGCGCGACCGCCATCGCCGCCTATTCGACCAGAGCTCGCGCCGGGGCGCCGCTGTCGGTGCCGGTCACCTGGGAGGAGCTTCCCTCGCTTCGGGCCGGAAGCCAGTACCGGGTCGACAACGCATTGGGTAGGCTCGATTATTTGCCTCAGGACCCCTGGGCGGCGATCTCCCGCAACCGACAGATGCTGCCTCGGCCCACCGGCAACGCCGGACAGAGGCGCGCCCGCCGCAAGTGACCTTCTCGCCGGGATGTACTAAGCTCATCCACAAAGTTGCCTTTTTCCGTCGCAACGAACGGTCGGGGCGGCTGCGAGCGTTGTGGGAGTACGGGTATGGCGGATTGGTCGGACGCGGAGATCCGGAAGGTGAAGACGATGTGGCGCCACGGCGCCACCGCGACCGAGATCGCCGATGCGCTCGGCAAGGGCTTCACCCGCGGCGCGGTGCTCGGCAAGATTCATCGCCTCGGCCTCAAGAAGGCCGAGGAGCCGAAAGCGAAGGCTCGCCCGCGCGTTACCGCCGCAAAGCCCGCAGCCAAGGGCCGGGCCCTCCCGGCGGCCAAGGTTCAGCCGAAAGCGACGGCGAAGCCGCCGGTCGCGCGAGCCTCGGCAGCGGCAAAGCCCGCGCCGGCGCGATCTCGTGCGCCGGTGAAACCGGCCATCGCGCGGACCGCATTGAAGTCCAAGCCTGCCGAAGCCGAGGGCGTGGTGCGGAAGGCGAAGCCGGTCGTCGTCGCGCGTGCGCCGGAGCCGAGCGGGCCGATGCCCATCTGGGCACTAGGTCAATGCCAGTGCCGCTGGCCGATCGGCAACCTGCTCGATCCGCCGGGCTTGTTCTGCGCCGCCGTCACCGACGGCTCGTCGTGGTGCCCGGTCCATGAACGGATGGTCTATACGGGCAGCGCCCGACCGCGCCCCGACTCTTCGCGCGAGCAGCCGCGTTTCGCCGCGGCCGGCGGGCGCTCGCGATTCTGAGCTTTCCGGCGGGAGACGAGATTGGCCGAGCCGAGCGTCGAAACGAGAGCGAGGGACGACGACGGATTCAGGACGGCGGGCGCGCTCTTCGGCTTCTACCTGGCCTGCATGGGGCTCGCGGCATACCTCTACTGGCACGGCGCCGGAAAGCTGCCTTGGCAGTGATCGACGGCGCTTACGCCTGACGCTGCTGAACCAGCCGCGCGCCGGCCGCGCTCGCGAACACGATCCGGCGATGCCATGCGCACCAGCTGCCGCCGTCGGTCGGTGCGCCGCAGCAGATCGCCCGGCGCGTCGGCTCCGCCGTGATGAAGCGGCACTGCCCGTCCCGGACCTTGGTCAGTGCAACAGCGTGCTTCTGGGAAGGAGGCTGTGGCTCGTCGGGCTCGAGGGGCATGACCGCATTATGCCCAGCCCTTGCGTCTCGGCGAGTCCCCGGTCCGGCTCGCCGGGGAAGGGCACCGTCTCGACGAGGCACCCGGTATCGCTCTGGACGACGACGAGCCAACTTGACCAATCATCGTAATCGGGCAACTCGCCCATCAGGCGATCGGCGGCCCGGTAGGCAAACCACATCAGTTCGCTCTCGACGTCGATCTCATGACCGACTTCATCGAGAACGAAGTCGACCCCGTCGGTGCAATGCAGGTAGTACCTTGGCATTGCGGTTCTCCATCGCTTCCGTTGCTTCACGACGACCGCGAATGCTTCGGATCATCGCCCCCCGGTCGATGGAGTTCCTTCGCCGTGTCCAAGTCGAGGCAGGCTCCGTGGCCGCCCGCGCTTATGCCCGTTATCCACAGGACTCACAGGGGGGTTTGCGCGCCTCGCCGAAACCTCCGTGTCCGAGCGCCGTTCGGTTTCGCTGCCGCGGCCAAAGAAAAACCCTGGAGCCTTGACGACCCCAGGGCTTCAAAGAGGTACCGATGCTGGACCGGATTACTTCTTCTTGGCGGACGATTTCGAGCCGCCCTTCGAGCCGCCCTTGGAGCCGCCCTTCGAGCCGCCCTTCGAGCCGGACTTCTTTGCGCTGGTAGCCATATTGTGGTCCTCGAACGCTCCAACTGATTCTGGAGCGCCAAGATGATTGCACTCGATTTCTTAAGCGCAACTTGATTTCCCGGTCTTGCACCGGCAATTCAGTGGAATCGCGCCATTTCCGTAGCGGAGCGGCGCCATTCGCCCCCTTCAGGCCGGGCTCATGAGCCAGGCGAGAACGAGCGGGATCGTCAGAAGCGACAGCACCGTCGAGAGCACGACGACGCCGGCGACTTCCTCGGGCTCGTTGTTCCAGCGTTGCGCGAAGAGATAATTGTAGACCGCGACCGGGTTCGCGCATTGCAGGATGAGCACCGCCCGCAAGCTGCCGGTCAGCCCGAAGGCCGCTGCGACGGCGATGCCGATCGCACCGCCGAGCCCGATGCGCAGGACGGATACGAAGAAGGCGCGGCCGACGGAGGCGACCTTCAGGCGGCTGAGCGAGGATCCGAGCATGAGCAGCATCAGCGGGACGGTGACATTGCCGATGAGCGCGATCGTCGTGCCGGCCCATCGCGGCAGCTCGACCCGCCAGAACGAGAGCGCGATGCCGATCGCGACGGCGTAGAAGATCGGCAGCCGCAGGAGCCCGCGCCAGTTCGCCTTGCCGGCGCCGATCATCTGGCCGAGCGTGTAGTTGGCGACCGACGAGATCGAGAAGAACGCGATCGCATAGCCGAGCCCCTCGGTCCCGAAAGCATAGAGCGAGAGCGGCAGGCCGAGGTTGCCGGCGTTCGGGAAAGCGATCGACGGCAGGAAGGTGCGGATGCGCAGTCCGGCCGCCCGCAGCGCGAGCGCCCCGACGCCCGCGAAGAGCACGATCGCGGCGGCGGTCGCGCCCGCCATCGCCGCGAAGGCGTCGAAGGAGAGCTGGCTCTTCTGGAAGGTGGCGATGATCAGGCAGGGCGTCGCGACGTCGGCGATGAGCGCGGTCAGCTCCTTCGAGTTAAGCGGGTAGCCGTAGCGCGTCCACAGGAAGCCGACCGCAACCGTGATCACGACCGGGAGAACCACCGCGAGGACGACGGCGAACATGGGTTGGATCCTTCGGCGCAAGAGCGGCTGCCGGTTGAGTTCAGGCGCAGGTCGTCAGAGCGCTCCGAGGTCCTCGAGGACGGCGCGAAGGTCACGCCGTTCGTCGTCGCCGAGCGGCGCTTGCGGCGGGATCGGCGCGCCGACGTCGAAGCCCTGCATCTCGAGCGCCGCCTTGATGCAGGGCGCGAGCGCATATTTGGCGAAGGCCTGGTTCACCGCCCAGAGCTTGCGCTGAAGCGCCATCGCCTTGTCCCATTCACCGGCTCGCGCGAGCTCGTACAAGGCGACGCTCTGCTCCGGGATGATGCAGGCGGGACCGGCCATCCAGCCGACGCCGCCGATCAGCATGACGCAGGCCGGGATGTGCGCCGAGGCAGCGAACACCTTGAGGCGACCGCCGGTCTCCTCGATGATCGAGAGCAGGCGCCCGGTGTTGGTCGAGGCGTCCTTGAGATAGCGGATGTTCGCCACCTCGGAGAGCCGCCGGATCACGGCAAGCGAGAGGTCGGAGCGCTGGAACTGCGGATTGGTGTAGAGCACGACCGGGCAGGACACCGCCTCGGCCACGGCGCGAAAATAGGCTTCGACGCCGGCGTCGGCGATCGGGAAGTAGGCTTCCATGATCGCGAGCACCCCGTCGGCGCCGAGGCGCACGACCTCGCGCGCGAGCTCGACGGCATCGCGGGTCGTGGTCGCCGCGACTCCGGCGACGACCGGGACCCGGCCGCGTGCGGCGCGAACGACCGTATCGACGATTTCGAGGCGCTGGTCGCGCGTCAGATAGGCGAATTCGCCGGTGCTGCCGAGCGGAGTCAGGCCATGCACGCCGGCCCCGATGAGGCGCTCGACGAGCGCCGCCAGAACGTCGCGCTTCACCCGCCCGGCCTCGTCGAGCGGCGAGACGAGATACGGGAAGACGCCGTGATAGCCGGGGTCAAGCATCAGCAGGCGTCATTCGACCGGCACCGCCTTGCGGGCACGCCGTCCCATGAGGCCCATGATAAGCGGCAGGACGAGGAGAACGATCCCGATGAGCACGAGCGTGGTGACGAGCGTGTTCGCGAAGAAGATGCCCATCGAGCCCTTCGACATCAGCATCGACTGGCGAAAGGCATCCTCGGCCTTGTCGCCGATGACGATCGCAAGCACGAGCGGCGCGATCGGATAATCGAGCTTCTTGAACAGGTAGCCGACGACCCCGAAGCCCATCATCAGCATCACGTCGAGATAGGAGTTCGAGACCGAATAGGCGCCAACGACGCAGATGATGAAGATCAGCGGCGCAATGATGAAGAACGGCACCCGCATCAGCGCGGCGAAGATCGGCACCGTCAGCAGCACCAGGATCACGGCGACGATGTTGCCGAGATACATCGAGGCGATGAGCCCCCAGACGAAGTCCTTCTGCTCGATGAACAGCGTCGGTCCGGGGTTGAGCCCCCAGATCATGAGCCCGCCCATCATCACGGCCGCGGTCGCCGAGCCCGGGATGCCGAGCGACAGCATCGGCAGGAGCGCGCTGGTGCCGGCCGAGTGGTCGGCAGTCTCGGGCGCGATGATGCCCTCGGGCTCGCCCTTGCCGAAGTTGGCGCGGCGCGGCGAGAAGCGCTTGGCAAGGCCATAGCTCATGAACGAGGCCGCCGTCGGTCCGCCCGGCGTGATGCCCATCCAGCAGCCGACCGCGGCGCTGCGCAGCAACGCCACCCAATAACGCGGCAGCCCGGCGACGGTGCGAAAGACCTCGCCCCACTCGACCTTCGACGACACCGCCTTCGCGTGGATCTCCTCCTCGACCGCCAAGAGAAGCTCGCCGATGCCGAAGAGGCCCATCACTGCGACGACGAAGCTCACGCCCTTGACGAGCTCGTCGACCCCGAAGTTCAGGCGCACGCTGCCCGACACCGTGTCGATGCCGATCGCCGCGATGGCGAAGCCGATGGCGAGCGAGACCAGCGTCTTCATCGGCGGCGCGCCGCCCATGCCGATGAAGCTCGCGAAGGCGAGGAAATAGACCGCGAAATACTCCGGCGGGCCGAAGGCGAGCGCCGCCTGGGCGACCCAAGAGGCAAGAACCGTGATGAGGACGACGCCGACGAGGGCGCCAAAAGCGGCTGAGCCGAAGGCCGTCGCGAGCGCCGTGCTCGGGCGCCCGTCGCGGGCCATCGGATAGCCGTCGAAGGTCGTTGCGACCGAGGACGGCTCGCCCGGGATGTTGAAGAGGATCGACGTCACGGAGCCGCCGAAGAGCGCGCCCCAATACATGCTCGAGAGCAGGATGATGGCGGAAACCGGCGTCATGCCGAACGTCAGCGGCAGGAGGAGCGAGACGCCGTTCGGCGCGCCGAGCCCCGGCAGCACGCCGACCAGGATGCCGAGGAGGACGCCCACGACCATCAGCGCGAGGTGCTGCCAGCTCAGCGCGATCGAGAAGCCGTGCAGGAGCGCGTCGAGGTTTTCCACTCAGGCGTTCCTTCCTCCTCTCCCCGCTTGCGGGGAGAGGGCCGAGCCCCCCTTGTCGGGGGCGAGGCTAGCGGAGCGGAGCGAAGCGAGGGTGAGGGGCTGAGGGGTGCGCTCACCCGGCCCCTCACCCGCTCGGCTTCGCCGAGTCGGCCTCTCCCCGCAGGCGGGGAGAGGGTGGGGCGTGCCGAAGCTCATCGCGAACCGCCTCAGAACCCCAGCGCAGCGCCGAGGAGGCCGCGCGGCAGGGTCACCTGGAAGGCCCAATCGAACATGACGTACAGCGAGACCGCGGTGACGCCCGCGATCACGATGGCCCGCGCGACGGAGACGTGGTGCTGCGGCACCAGCACGGCGAAGATGTAGATCGCCGACGCGACGTGCATTCCGAGGAGCGGGATCGCGGCGACGAAGATGACGGCCGGCAGGAACAGGGCCGCAAGCTTCTTAAGGTCGCCCCAGCCGATGACGCGGGCGCGGCTGCCGCGAAGCAGCCCCGCGGTCGCAAGATTGTAGCCGCTCGCCGCCAGGATGATGAGCCCAGTGACGAACGGGAAGGTGCCGGACTCGACGCCGGCGCTCGACCAGCCGATGCCGTTCTCGACGCTGGAAACGGCGACGGCGAGGCCGAACGCGCCGGTCAGTGCCGCCGTTCCGGTCTCGAGCCCCCTGCGTGAGATCATAGAAGAGCTCGTCAGTTGGCGACGAGCCAGCCTTCCTCCGCCGCGACCTTGCGAACGCGCTCGATGTCCTCGTCGATGAACTTCTGGAACGCCGCGCCGGTCAGATAGGTGTCGGTCTGGGAGGTCCGCTCGATGTACTCCTTCCACTCGGGCGCCGCCTGCACCTTCTTCATGAGGTCGACGTAGAAGGCGACCTGGTCCGGCGTCACCTTGCCGGGCAGCCACACGGTGCGGGGCTGCTGGAACTGCGCGATGTTAAGGCCCTGCTCGACGCAGGTCGGGATGTCGTGCCAGCCTTCGGTCGCGGTGACCTTGGGACCGGTCGGCAGGCGCTGCGGGCCGAAGACGCAAACCGGCCGCTGGGTCGAGCCCTTCCACTGCCCGATGCTCTCGCTCGGATTGTTGGTGTTCGAGTCGATATGGCCGCCGGCGAGCTGGACCGCGGCCTCGGCGCCGCTCTTGAAGGGGATATAGGTGATCTTGATCCCCGCCTCCTTGGCGATCATGCGCGTCAGGAGCTCGTCGGTGTCCTTCGACTGGGCGCCGCCCATCTTGAACTCGGTCTTCTTGCCCGCCTCGACGTAATCCTTGGCGGTCTTGATCGGGCTGTCCTGCTTGACCCAGAGCAGGAACTCGTCCTGCGCCATCGCGGCGATGGGGGTTAGATCGGTGTGCTTATAGGCGAGCTTCGAGGTCATCGGCTGCGACCAAGCGTTCGAGGTCCCGAAGATCACCTTGTAGGGGTCGCCAGCCTGCGACTTGCCGTAGATGTAGCCCTCGGCGCCGCTGCCGCCCGGCTTGTTGACCACCACCACCGGCTGATCGATGAGCTTGTGCTTGGTGATGATGCTCTGGATCGTGCGGGCGAGGTTGTCGGTGCCCCCGCCGGGGCCCGCCGTCGCGATGAACTCGAGCGGCTTCGTCGGCTTCCACTCGGCGGCGGCGATCTGGGGCGCGAGGAGTGTCGCGGCTCCGGCGAGTGCGGCAAGAGTGAACTTCACTGACATGTTTCGCTCCCGTGATTTTTCAGTGCTGAATCGGGCGAATTCCTCCCCCGTCGCTCGGCGACGGGGGAGGGGGACCGCCGAAGGCGGTGGAGGGGGCAAGCCCACGCACGGTGCTTGGGATCGCCCCCTCCACCATGCTTCGCATGGTCCCCCTCCCCCGCTGCGCGGGTGAGGAGCCAAATGCTTCGCGCCTCATCAACGAGCACATCACGCCACCTTCTGCCGGTCGAATTCGGGCCGGTGGGCGACCACGGCGCCCTCCTTCTCGAGCGCCGCGATCTCGTCGGCGCTGAAGCCGTACTCGGCCAGGATCTCGGCCGTGTCCTCGCCGAACACGGGCGCGGCCTTGCGCACCTTGCCTGGCGTGTCCGAGAATTTCACCGGGAAGCCGATCGCCTTCACGGGCCCGGCGGTCGGGTGGTCGAGCTCGACCACCATCTCGCGGGCGATGGTCTGCGGATCGGACAACGCCTGCAGCATGTCGTTGACCGGACCGGCCGGCACCCCCAGCTCGTCCAGCACCGCCAGCCAGTGCGCGGCGGGCTTCAGGCGAAAGCGCTTGCCGAGCTCGGCTTCGAGCTCCTTCAGATTGGCCATGCGCTCCGGGTTGTGCGCGAAGCGCGGGTCGCTCGCGAGCTCGGGCGCGCCGAGCGCGTCGACGATCTTGAGCCAGTTGCGCTGGTTCGCGCCGCCGATCACAATCCAGCCGTCGGCGGCTTCGAACGCCTGGTAGGGTGCGTTGAGCGGGTGAGCCGAGCCCATGGCGCGGGGCGCGACGCCGGTCGCGAGTGCGATCGCCGACTGCCAGTAGGTCTGCACCAGCGCCGCCTCGAAGAGCGAAGTCTCGAGCCACTGGCCCTTGCCGGTCTTGAGCCGGTGAGCGTAGGCCGCGAGCACGCCCATGGCGGCGATGATGCCGGCGGTGATGTCGGAGAGCGGCGGCGCGCATTTCGCCGGCGGGCTGTCCGGCCCGTCGCCGGTGACGCTCATGATGCCGCTCATCGCCTGCGCGACGAGGTCGAAGCCGCGGCGATCCTTGTAGGGCCCGGTCCGGCCGAAGCCCGAGAGCGAGCAGTAGATCAGCCCGGGGTTGGCCTTCTTCAGGTTTTCGTAGCCGAAGCCGAGGCGCTCCATGACGCCGGGGCCGAAATTCTCGACCAGCACGTCGGCCTTCACCGCGAGCCGGCGCAGCACCTCGGCGCCGCCTTCGGTCTTGAGGTCGAGGACGAGCCCGCGCTTGTTGCGGTTCATCATCATGAAGGCGGCGGACTCGCCGCGGATCTTCGGCGGCACGCTGCGGCGGGTGTCGTCGCCGCCGGGGTTGCGCTCGATCTTGATCACGTCGGCGCCCATGTCGGCGAGCATCATGGTGCAGGTCGGACCGGCCATGACATGGGTGAGATCGATGACCTTCAGGCCGGCGAGCGGACCCATCGTTTCCTCGCTATTCCCTGTTTCTCGGTCTTGGTCTTGACGACGATGGTGCAGGCCGCTCGCCGCCCGGGTCTTCGTTCCTGCGTCCTCGTCATGATGACGATGATGCGGAGTTTCGATGGCCGCGGCGGCTACGCCCCGCGCCAGTGCGGCGGGCGCTTGTTGAGGAAGGCCTCCATCCCCTCGCGGAAATCCTGGCTCATGTAGCACATCAGGATCAGGTCCTCGCCCTCCTCGCGCGACAGGCGCTTGGTCAGGCGCCGCACCGCTTCCTTGGTGGCGCGCAGCGTCAGCGGGGCGTGGCCGGCGATGGTGCGGGCAAGCTCGTCGGCGCGGGCCTGCAGCGCGCCCGCATCCTCGACCACCTCGGTCAGGAGACCGAGCGCGAGGGCCTCCTTGGCTTCGACCATGCGGGCCGTGAAGATGATGTCCTTGACGCGGGCGGGGCCAATCAGGGCCGTCAGGCGGCTGATGTTCGACATCGATAGGCAGTTGCCGAGCGTGCGAGCGATCGGGAAGCCGAACTTCGCCGTCTGGGTGCCGATGCGCAGGTCGCAGCAGGCCGCGATTCCGGCGCCGCCGCCGGCGCAGGCGCCCGCGATCGCGGCGATCGTCGGCACCCGGCAGCGCTCGAGGTCGCCGAGCACCCGATCGATGCGGCCCTCGTACTCGAGCGCGTCCTCCGGCCCCTTGAAGGCGCGGAATTGCGAAATGTCGGTGCCCGACGCAAACGCCTTGTCGCCGGCGCCGGTGAGGATCATGACCTTGACCGACGGGTCGTCGTTCACCTCGCGGCAGATCTCGGCCATGCGCTCGTACATCGCGAAGGTGAGCGCATTGCGCGCCTGCGGCCGGTTGAAGATGATGCGGGCAACCCCGTCGCGGATCTCATAGATGAGGTCGGTGTCTACCGAAGGGGTCGCAAGCTGAGCGGTCGCGGTCATCACATCCTCGGGTGCTTCCGGTCGCCAGACGCCTCTCTTGAGGCGCGCGCGCCGGCATTTGGAAGGAGCGGCACTCTCAGTCGGCAGCCTTTTGCATTCAAATCATCTGCCGCGCAAGGAACCAAACGAGGCGCGGGAGAAAGCCTCGGTGCGGGGCAAGCAGGGCAGTGGCGCAGGGCCCGACAAGAGCCATTACAGCGAGAGTCGGCTCGTCGGTTTCAGGAACCGGAACGAGGGCGACGCGTTTCATGCGCAGGATGGGAAACAACAACGAGCCCAATGTCATGGCCCCGATCAAGAAAGCGACAGATCTCGAGGGCGAACCCGAACCGAAGACCGCGTTTTTGCTCGGCTTGGCTTTAGGCGCGATCCTTCCGTTGCTCGTTCTGGCGACAAGCTCAGCTTGACTGAACGATGATTCACGTTGACGCTCTCCTGTAATTGCTCAGTTCTCGAATTGCTCAGTTCTCGCTGACCCTCGCCCGCACTCGCTTTCTCGAATCGCGCGGCCGCCCCGGTTTGAACCGCCTTGCCGCCTCCGCTATAGCCGGGCGATGGATCTCATTGCCTCGACCGCGGACCTTGCAGCGGCCTGTTCGCGTCTCTCCCAGCATCCGTTCGTCACCGTCGACACGGAGTTCATGCGCGAGACGACCTATTACCCGAAGCTCTGCCTTATCCAGATGGCGACGCCGGACGAGGGCCTGCTCGTCGATCCGCTGGCGCCCGGCCTCGACCTGAAGCCGTTCCTCGATCTCATGGCCGACGAGCGCGTCATCAAGGTGTTCCATTCAGCGCGGCAGGACCTCGAGATCGTCTGGAATATGGGCGGCATCGTTCCGCACCCGCTGTTCGACACCCAGGTCGCCGCGATGGTGTGCGGCTACGGCGACTCCGTTTCCTACGAGCAGCTCGTCAACGACCTCGCCAAGGCTCGCGTCGACAAGTCGTCGCGCTTCACCGACTGGTCGCGCCGGCCGCTCTCCGAGGCGCAGCTCGCCTACGCGCTGTCCGACGTCACCCACCTGATCCCTGTCTACGAGGCGCTGGAGGCGCAGCTTCAGGCGAACGGACGCCACGGCTGGCTCGACGAGGAGATGAGTGTGCTCACCTCGCCCGACACCTACCGGGCCGAGCCCGAGAACGCCTGGCGGCGGCTCTCCGGGCGGATGCGCAAGGCGCGCGAGATCGCGGTGCTGATGGAGGTCGCGGCCTGGCGCGAGCGCGAGGCGCAGACGCGCGACGTGCCGCGCGGACGCGTGCTCAAGGATGACGCGGTAATCGACCTCGCGGTCTCGGCGCCGCGCTCCGTCGAGGCGCTGGGGCGGTTGCGTTCGATCCCGACCGGCTTCGAGCGCTCGCGCCAGGCACAGGACATCCTCGCGGCGGTCGAGCGCGGCCTTGCGCGCGACCCGAAGACGGTGCCGATGCCGGAGCGCCCGGCACGCCGCCAGACGACCGGGGCCATCGTCGAGCTGTTGAAGGTGCTGCTCAAGGCCGTGGCGGAGGAGGAGCGCGTGGCGCCGAAGATCATCGCCACCGTCGACGACCTCGAGGCGATCGCCGAGTCGGACAACGCCGACGTTCCGCCGCTGCACGGCTGGCGGCGGTCGCTGTTCGGCGACAAGGCGTTGGCGCTGAAGCACGGGGAATTGGGACTGTCGGTGCGGAAAGGGCGGGTGACGGTGTCGCCGGTGGCTGTCCCGGAGTCGGTGGAGGCCTGAGCGCTCCTGGCCGTTATCCCACCACCTCGACCCGCGCCTCGACATCGAGCAGCCGAGCGAGCTGCTTCAGCCTCACCGTCAACCGGTCGCTCGCCAGCGCCGCGAGGTCGCGCGGCAGCTGGAGCACGATGGCGCCGTTGCGCATGACGAGCGGCACGCGCGGCAGCACGCCGGCCATCGCGACCGAGACCGGATAGGCGACCCGCATCAGGCCGGCCAGAAGGCGCGCGCGGTGGAAGAGGTGCTCGCCGGCGATCTCGCGCAGCTTCGGGCTCGCCTTCTCCGGCTGGAGCCCCTCGTGGCGGAAGAAGACCGAGAGGCCGAGATAGGCGCGGCCGGGGTGGTCGATCGCGACGAAGCCGGCATTGGCGATCAGGTTGAAGCTCTGCTCGCCGCGGTAGTCCGGGCTCGCCCGCCAGCCGATGTCGGCCAGGAGGCACGCGGCGTGCCGGTAGCGGCGATCCGAGACGGTTTCGGGCAGGCCGGCCGTCGCGACAAAGCGGTCGGTCCAGGCGCGCAGCTCCCTTGCGTGCGGCGGGGCGCGCGAACGCAGGGTGTTGAACTCGTCCGCCGCCTCGATCAGCGGGTCGAGGGCGCGCGCCTTCGGCGTCAGCATCTCATAGAGGAGCCCCTCGCGCACGCCGAGCACCGAGACGGAGATCTCGGCCGGACGCCCGGCGCGGATGATTTCCTCCAACACGATGGCGCCGTAGGCGAGGAGCGGCCGGCGGGCCTCGGAGACGGCTTCGATCTCCTTCAGACTCGTGGCTTCGGCTTCCTCGACGAGCTCGAGGAAACGCAAACCCTCCTCGGGATCGATCTCGTAGCCGTGCATGACGCGCAGCGGATAGCCGCGGTCGGCCTGGTGCAGGCGGGCGAGCGCGCGCCAGGTGCCGCCGACGGCGTAGAAGGTGCGGCCCTTGAGGCTGCGCAGGGGCTCGGCGCGCTCGAGCCCCTCGCGCACGATCCGGCGCGCCTTCTTCGGCGAGTTCTCGGAAAGGTCCTGCAGGGCAAGGCCGCCGAGGCGGAGCGTGATTCCCCGCCCGACATCGTCGCCGGCGACATCGACGAGCTCGAGGCTGCCGCCGCCGAGATCGCCGACGATCCCGTCCGGCTGATATGAGCCCGAGATGACCCCGAGCGCCGACAGCTCGGCTTCGCGCGCGCCCGAGAGCAGCTCGACGGCGCAGCCGCACGCGTCGGCCGCTTGCTGCAGGAAGGTCTCGCCGTTCGAAGCGTCGCGCGCCGCGGCGGTGGCGAGCACGTGGATGTCGGCGACGCCGATCGTCCGGCACAGCACCCGGAAGCGCTGGAGTGCTTTCAGCGCCCGTGCGACGGCCTCGTCGTCGAGCCGCCCGGTCGTCGCGACGTGGCGGCCAAGCCCGGCCAGGACCTTCTCGTTGTAGATCGGCGTCGGCGCGCGGGTGAGGCCCTCATAGGCGACGAGGCGCACCGAGTTCGAGCCGATGTCGATGATCGCGATCGGCTCCCCGACCTTCAGCCGTCCGGGCGCGTCGCTCGCTTTGAGGTCAGGGACGCTGTCCACGTTTCAGGGCTCGGGGGCTCGACGTCTTCAGCGATTTTCCGCGCCCGGAGAGGCTCGGATTGGTCATGAAATACTTGTGCGCGTTGAACGGCTCCTCGCCGGTCCCGGGCTGGATCCGCTCGCTCGCGCCCGTGCCCAATACCCGCCAGCTCTGCTGGTTGTCGAGGAGATTCGCCATCATGATCTGGTCGAGCACCTGCTGGTGCACGGTCGGGTTGAGGATCGGCAGGAGAGCCTCGACGCGGCGGTCGAGGTTGCGCTGCATGAGGTCGGCGGACGAGATGTAGACATGCGCTTTCGGGTGCGGCAGGCCATGGCTGTTGCCGAAGGCGTAGATCCGGCTGTGCTCGAGGAAGCGGCCGACGATGGATTTCACGCGAATGTTGTCCGAAAGCCCAGGGATTCCCGGCCTCAGGCAGCAGATGCCGCGCACCACGAGATCGACCTGCACTCCGGCTTGGCTCGCATCGTAGAGGGCATCGATGATGACCGGATCGACGAGGGAGTTGCACTTGCCCCAGATCGCGGCCAGCTTGCCGGCCCTGGCGCAGGCGATCTCGTCCTCGATATGGGTCAGGAGCCGTTTCTTCAACGTCACCGGCGACACCGCCATCCGTTCGAGCTCGGCCGGCTCGGCATAGCCGGTGACGAAGTTGAAGATCCGCGACACGTCGCGGCCGATGACCGGATCGGCGGAGAAGAACGACAGGTCGGTGT
>DAINQO010000020.1:0-28606 GCA_036742625.1 Microvirga sp. | reverse complement strand
GTCGCCATCTTCGGCGATTACGACGTCGACGGCGCCTGCAGCGCGGCGCTCCTCGCCGAGTACCTGCGCGCCTGCGGCACGCCGTACCTGATCCATATCCCGGACCGGATCATCGAGGGCTACGGCCCGAACACCGAGGCGATCCGTGCCCTCGCCGAGCGCGGCGCAAAGCTTCTGGTCACCGTCGATTGCGGAACGATGAGCCACGAGCCGCTCGCCGAGGCAGCCCGGCTCGGGCTCGACGCGGTCGTCCTCGACCATCACCAGGCGCCGGAGGCGCTGCCGGCGGTGGTGGCGCTCGTCAACCCGAACCGGCAGGACGACCTCTCCGGGCTCGGGCATCTGTGCGCCGCCGGCGTCGTCTTTCTCGCGCTCGTGGCGCTCAACCGCGAGCTTCGGGTGCGCGGCTTCTGGGCCGGGCGAGCCGAGCCCGACCTGCTCGCGAGCCTCGATCTCGTCGCGCTCGCGACCGTCGCCGACGTGGTGCCGCTCCATGGCCTCAACCGTGCCTTCGTGCGCCAGGGCCTCACCATCATGCGCCAGCGCCGGCGCCTCGGCCTCGCCGCGCTCTTCGATGCCGCCGGCCTTGCCCAGCCGCCCGAGTGCTGGCACCTCGGCTTCCTCGTCGGACCGCGCATCAACGCCGGCGGCCGCATCGGCGACGCGGCGCTCGGCTCGCGCCTGCTGCTCAGCAACGACGCCATGGAGGCGAACCGCATCGCGGCGGAGCTCGACCGGCTCAACCGCGAGCGCCAGGAGATCGAGAAGGCCGCGGTCGCCGAGGCCGAGGCGCAGGCGCTGAAGATGCTCGACGGTGCTCCCGACGCGCCGGTTATCGTCGCGGCCTCGCCGGATTGGCATCCCGGAATCGTCGGGCTTGTCGCGGCGCGGCTGAAGGAGCGCTTCCACCGGCCGGCCTTCGCGCTCGCCACGAACGGCGACGGCAATCTCGTCGGCTCGGCGCGCTCCGTCGCCGGCGCCGACATCGGCCGCGCCGTGCGCGCCGCCGTCGAGGCCGGCATCGCGCTGAAGGGCGGCGGCCATGCCATGGCGGCCGGCGTCACGCTCGCGCCCGCCGATCTCCCCCGCTTCAAGGACTTCGTCGCCGCCCGGCTTGCGGACGCCGTCGCGCAAGCCTGGCTCGGCGATGCGCTCCTCATCGACGCGACGCTGACCGCCGGTGGCGCGAACCCAGGGCTTTTCGCCGCGATCGAGCGGGCAGGGCCCTTCGGAGCCGGCCAGCCCGAGCCGACCTTCGCCTTTGCGGATCACCGCGTCGTCGACGCGCGCGAGGTCGGCAACGGCCATGTCCGCATGCGCCTGAAGAGCGGCGACGGCACGATCCTCAACGCGGTCGCGTTCCGGGCCGCGGGCCAGCCGCTCGGCCGCGCCATGCTGGCTGCGCTCGGCGGCACGCTGCACGCCGCCGGCACCCTGTGCCTCGACCGCTGGGGCGGCGGCGAGCGCGTCGAGTTGCGCGTCTGCGACGTTGCCGCTCCGTAGGCGCTGTCATTCCGGGGCGGGCCGAAGGCCCGAGCCCGGAACCCATAAACACCGGCCTTTCCGAATGACGCTGAAGCGGTCCTGCGCATTGGCACCGTCGGTGGTCATGGGTTCCGGGCTCTCGCCTTCGGCGAGCCCCGGAATGACGGGAAGGTGATGGTCCCCTGGCGCAAAGCTTGCTAGCTTCCGCGCCCGAGCAAGGCCGGCCGCAAGCGGTCGAAAACACCGGACCACAGGAGAGGACACTGCAATGAAGCGCCGCGAATTCCTGAAAGCCGCCGCGGTCGGGGCGGCCGGCACCACACTCGCCACAACGGTCGCCATGCCGGCGATCGCCCAATCCCTGCCGTCGGTGAAGTGGCGCCTCGCCTCGAGCTTCCCGAAGTCCCTCGACACCATCTACGGCGGCGCCGAGGTGTTCGCGAAGACGCTCGCCGACATCACCGACAACCAGTTCCAGGTCCAGGTCTTCGCGGCCGGCGAGCTCGTGCCGCCCTTCGGCACCGTCGACGCCGTGCAGAACAACACCGTCGAGGCGACGCACACGGCGTCCTATTATTTCTGGGGTAAGGACCCGACCTTCGCGCTCGGCTGCTCGGTGCCGTTCGGGCTCAACACCCGCCAGATGAACTCGTGGTTCCACCACGGCGGTGGCAACGACCTCATGAACGAGTTCTACAAGACCTACAACATCCATGCGATCCCGTGCGGCAACTCGGGCGCCCAGATGGGCGGCTGGTTCCGCAAGGAAATCAAGACGCCGGCCGACTTCCAGGGCGTGAAGATGCGCATCTCGGGCTTCGCCGGCGGCGTGCTGACGCGGCTCGGGCTCGTGCCGCAGCAGATTGCCGGCGGCGACATCTACCCGGCGCTCGAGCGCGGCACGATCGACGCGACCGAATGGGTCGGCCCCTACGACGACGAGAAGCTCGGCTTCTACAAGGTCGCGAAGTACTACTACTATCCGGGCTGGTGGGAGGGCACGAGCTGCTACCATCTCATGGTCAATCTCGCGAAGTGGAACGAGCTGCCGAAGCACTACCAGGCCGCCGTCGCGACCTCCGCCTCGCACGCCAATCTCGAGATGACGGCGAAGTACGACGCCCGCAACCCGGCGGCGATCCGGCGCCTCGTTCAGGCCGGGGTCGAGCTGCGCCCGTTCAGCCCGGAGGTCATGGATGCCTGCCTGAAAGCATCGCAGGACACCTACGCCGAGCTGAACAAGACCAACCCGGGCTTCAAGAAGATCTACGATTCGATGGCGGCGTTCCGCAGCGAGGCCTATCTCTGGCACCAGATCGCCGAATACACCTACGACAGCTACATGATCCGCTCGCGCTCGAAGCTGTGATCGGACGCGGGGCGCCCGCGCCGTCGCGCCGGGCCGGGTTGCCCGGCGCGAACCCGCCCTCTATATCGTCGCGCACCGCGGCGGGCCGGCCGCCGCGCCGTCGACGCGCGCCCTTCGTCTAGCGGTCCAGGACGCCGCCCTTTCACGGCGGAAACACGGGTTCGATTCCCGTAGGGCGCGCCAATCAATCACGAAATGGAAGGTGAGGGCGTGGTGGATTGGCTTGACGGGAATTGGGATTGGTTCGTTGGGGCTGAGTTTGCACCGTGCCTCTAGCTGGCGAACGCGGTCTTACAAGGTTTCTTAGGTAGCGCACGTCCTGCACCCTTCAGCGAAAATGACGACGTGCGACCATCTGCAAGCAGGACCAATAAGGTGCGCCCGGTTCGGAGATTTTGCCAGATTGCGTCAAAGTTGGCATCACATGCGCGGCAATCCGTCGAAAGCTCTTGTTTTGCATCGACGCCCATCCAGAACTCCTTACCATCCACAAAGAGCTTCGCGCTGCTTTCCGCTGGCGGCGACTTGTCCCGGATGCTTACGCTGATATGGGTCTTTTTCTGTCCTCCTGAGTAGGCTTCATCGCAGGCGATCATGAAGCTATTTCCCGGGCCGTTCTCAACCCGGTATTCAATCCAACCTTGCCCCGCCCCCACGGTCCAGTCGCCGAAGCTCTGCGCGTGGGTGGGCTCACCAGTGCAGCGTGCGTGCCGACAACGATCAAGAGGGCTCGGGAGAGCATGATGAACTCCGCTGCGGTTCAGAAACCGATCTTTTCAACCCACTTCTTCAGCTTCGACACAGGATAGCCGTGGCCGTAGCCACTCGCCACGGTTTTATCCTCAGCCCGAGTAGCTGATATTGGATTCTCATCCCGTAGGGCGCGCCAATCGTCCCGCGAGCCGGTTTCTTGCTTCGGCTTCGGCGGTCATGCGGCAGGAGCGAAGGATACGACATTCCACGAGGCCGGTGCGAGGTTCAGGCGGAGGCGGTCGCCGTCGAAGGCGGCGCTCGCGCCGGCCTCGAGCTTCGTCGGTCGCACCCGGTCCGGCGCTTCCTTCGTGTTGACCGCGGCGAGGTCGTCGTCGCGAAGCTGCCAGGCCTCGGCGAGCCGCAGCCCGCTAAAGCCGCGCGCCTCGACGGCGAGCTCCATCGCCTGCTCGAGGTCGCGGTTAAGTGCGAACAGCGTCAGGCCGCCGCCGCTCTCGTTCGCAACCGCGGCGAGCTTGAGGTAGGGCGCCGCCGGGATCGGGAAATAGAGATCCTGCGGCCCGCGCGGGTCGTAATAGGTGGCGCCGTACGTATCGCATTCGACGCGCGCGCGGAGCACCCGGCCGCGGCCGAGCCGGCTCATCTGCGCGAAGGGATGGAAGATCGTCTGCCGCCACGCCGGTCCGCCGGTCTCGGTCATGATCGGCGCGATGACGTTGACGAGCTGCGCCAGGCAGGCGGCCTTGACGCGATCGGCGTGGTTGAGGAGCGAGATGCAGGCGCCGCCGAAGGCGAGCGCGTCCTCCATGGTGTAGATCTCCTCGAGGATCGGCGGCGCGATCGGCCAGCCTTCCTTGACGCGGTCGGCCCGCGACCGCCGCGTCCGGTACCAGACGTTCCACTCGTCGAAACTCAGCATGATGCGCTTCGTCGAGCGTCGCCGCGCCGCGACCGCGTCGGCGATCGCCACCACCTCGTCGATGAACATGTCCATCAGGTCGAGCGAGGCCAGGAAGTCGGGCGTGCTGCGGGCGTAATTGTTCAGGTAGGTGTGCAGCGAGATGTAGTCGGCGTGCTCGAAGGTGTGCTCGAGGACTTCGTCCTCCCAGCGCCCGAAGCTCGGCATGTTGCGGCCGGAGGACCCGCAGGCGGAAAGCTCGATCGTCGGATCGATCCAGCGCATCATCTTCGCCGCCTCCTTGGCGACGAGGCCGTACTGGGTCGCGGTCTTGTATTCCATCTGCCACGGGCCATCCATCTCGTTGCCGAGGCACCAGAACTTGATCGCGTGCGGCTCCTCGTAGCCATGGCTGCGCCGCAGGTCCGAATATTGGGTGCCGCCGGGATGGTTGCAGTACTCGATCAGGTTGCGGGCGGCGTCCCCGGCGCGGGTGCCGAGGTTGACGGCGAGCATCGGCTCGACCTTCGCGGCGCGGCACCAGTCGACGAACTCGTTCGTGCCGAAGGTGTTCGGCTCGGTCGAGAACCAGGCGAGGTCGAGCCGTTTCGGCCGTGCCTCGACCGAGCCGACCCCGTCCTCCCAGTTGTAACCCGAGACGAAGTTGCCGCCGGGGTATCGCATGATCGTCGGCCCGAGCTCGCGCACCAGGGCGAGCACGTCCTGCCGGAAGCCGCGCTCGTCCGCGCTCGGGTGGCCGGGCTCGTAGATGCCGCCGTAGACGCAGCGGCCGAGATGCTCGACGAAGGCGCCGAACAGGCGCGGATCGGTGGTCCCGATCGCGAAATCGCGATCCAGCAGCACGCTGGCTTTTCTCATCCGGTTTCCTCTCTTCTCACGAGGCGTGGAACGGTCGGGCGTCGCTCCCGCCGTTCGCGCCGTCGCGGGCGCCGGCGAGAGCGGGCGACAGCACGGCGTCCTTCAGCTGTCGCGAATAGGGGTGCTGCGGGTCGGACAGGATCGGGCGCGCCGCGCCAGCCTCCACGACCTTGCCCTTCTGCATGATCATGAGCTCATCGCTGATGTAATAGGCGGTGGCGAGATCGTGCGTGATGTAGACGATCGAGATGCCGAGGTCGTCGCGCAGCCCCCGGAACAGGTTGACGATCGCCATGCGCAGCGACGCATCGACCATCGAGACCGGCTCGTCGGCGACGATGAGGGCGGGCCTCGAGACGAGGGCCCGGGCGATCGCGACGCGCTGCAGCTGGCCGCCCGAGAGCTCGTGCGGGAAGCGCCCTCTGACCTCGGCGAGCGACAGGCCGACCTGCCGCAGGACCTCGTCGGTCCGCTGCTCCACGGCCTGACCCTTGGCGCCGGTGAAACGGCGCGCGGTGACGTGCAGGTAGTGGTCGAGACGCTTCAGCGGGTTGAAGGCCTCGAACGGGTTCTGGAAGATCGGCTGCACCGCCGCCATGAAGGCGGTGCGGTCGGCGCCGCCGCGGATCGTCGACAGGTCGCGGCCGCGAAAGACGATCGAGCCGCTCGTCGGCGGCGTGATGTTGAGGATCATGCGGGCGAGCGTCGACTTGCCGCTGCCCGATTCGCCGATGATCGTGAAGATGACCGGATCATCGGCGGCGATCCGGAAGCTGACATCGTCGACCGCCTGGACGCGGCGGTGCGAGAGAAGCCCGCCGCGGGTGAAGCTCTTGCGGACGTTCACGAGCTCGATCAGCGCGCCGCTCACGGGTGCCCCTCCGACTGCGGGTGTACCGCGAAGCACGCGACCCGGTGATCGGGTCCGTCGGCGATCATCGCCGGCTGCTCGCGCCGGCAGACATCCATGGCGAGCGGGCAGCGCGGATGGAAGCGGCAGCCCGGCGGCGGATCGGCGAGGTTAGGCGGGGTGCCGTCGAGGCCTTTGCGCTCCGAGGCATCGCCGATGCGCGGCAGGCTGCCGACGAGGTGCCGGGTGTAGGGGTGGCGCGGCCGCGCGAAGATCTCGGCCGTGCGCCCCTCTTCGGCGAGGCGGCCGGCATACATGATGGCGAGGCGATCGGTCAGCGCCGCGTGCACGCCCATGTCATGGGTCACGAACAGGAGCGACGAGCCGATCTCGCGCTGGACGCTGCGGATCATGCCGAGCACGGTCTTCTGCACCAGCACGTCGAGCGCCGTCGTCGGCTCGTCCGCAATCACGAACTCGGGCCGGCACAGGGTCGCGAGCGCGATCGTGACGCGCTGGCGCATGCCGCCCGACAGCTCGTGCGGATAGGCGGCGAGCACCGACGGGTCGAGATCGACCCGGGCGAGATGCGCCTCCACCTCGGCCCAGAAGGCCGAGCGGGCAAGACCCATGTGCCGGAAGGCGAAGTCGTCGAACGAATGCTTGACCCGGCGCACCGGGTTCAGCACGTTCATGGAGCCCTGCATGATGTAGGAGAGATGGCGCCAGCGGATGCCGGCCACCTCCGCTGGGCTTGCCCGGTGCAGGCCCGGCGAGCCGGGCAGGAAGCTGAACGTCATCGTCCCGCCGACGACCTCGAGCGGCGGCCGGATCGCACCGGCGATGGCCTTGATCAGCGTCGTCTTGCCCGAGCTCGACTCGCCCGCGAGCCCGTAGATCTCGCCCGCCCGGACCTCGAAGCTCACCCCGTCGACCGCGCGCACGTCTCGGGTCACGCCGAAATAGCGCGTGCGATAATAGGCCTTGAGGTCCTGGACCGAGAGCACTGGGGCGGCCGGGACCGGCGCCGCGGCGGCCGCTGCGGATGGGACCGCCGGAACGGGCGCGCTCATCCGGCGGCCCCGCCCATGCGCCTCAGGCGGCTGCGCGGATCGATGTACTCGTTCATCGATACGGCAAGCAGGAACAGGCCGACGAAGGCCATCACGACGACCGCGACCGGAAAGGCGAACCACCACCAGACGCCGGCGACCATGGCAGTGTGCTGGTTCGCCCAGAAGATCATCCCGCCGATGGTCGGCGTGTTGATGTCGGTGAAGCCGAGGACCGAGAGCGTCACCTCGAGTCCGATCGACCAGTTCATGTTGTTCATGGTGGTCGAGAACACGATCGGCATGACGTAGGGCAGGTGCTCGCGCATCAGGATCTCGCGGGTCGTCATGCCGGAGAAGATGCTCGTCTGCGTGAACTCCCGGGTCTTGAGGCTCATCGCGACCGAGCGGATGAGGCGCGCGTCATAGGCCCAGCCGAGACACGCCATGATGAGCGCGAGCATCGCCCAGGTCATGCGGTCGCGCATGACGAAGTAGAACAGCACCAGGATCGGGAACAGCGGGAGGACGATGAAGGTATCGTTGATCGACATCAGCACCCGATCGATCCAGCCGCCCTTGTAGCCGGAGAAAAGGCCGATCGCGAGCGACAGCACCCGGCTCAGCAAGGCGACCGCGATCCCGAATGCGAGCGTGTTCCGGATCGCCACGGTGAGCTGCCAGAAGACGTCCTGGCCGCGCGAGGTGGTGCCGAACGGATAGGCCCAGGACGGCGGCAGGTCCGGGGGAACGACATAGACGTCGAGCGGCGGATAGGGCGAGGCGAAGGACAGCGCCGCGAGCACGACGACGATGCCGACGAGCAGCAGCCCGATACGGAACTCGGCGTTGTAGCGCAGGAGGTCGCGCAGGATGGCGAGCATCGCTCAGCGCACCTGCACGCGGGGATCGAGGAACGGGTACACGAGGTCGATGACCAGCACGCCGACCGAGACGCCGATGATCGAGACGGTGGTCACCCCGAGGACGAGCCCGTAATCGCCCGCGTAGACGGCGTCGACGAGGAGCGTGCCGACGCCCGGGTAGCCGAACACCTTCTCGGTGATGATGGCGCCGTTGAAGATGCCGCCGAGCGACATGGCAAGGCCGGTGAACTGCGGCACGAGCGCGTTGCGCATCACGTAGGACGACAGGATGCGCCGCCGGTCGACGCCGGCGAGCTCGGCATAGACGACGTAGTCCTCGCTGACGATGTTCGAGACGAGCGAGCGCATGCCGAGGAACCAGCCGCCGACCCCGACGAGCGTCAGCGACAGCACCGGCAGGATCGAATGCCGGGCGACGCTCGCCGCGAATTCGAGGTTGAAGCCCTGCGGCAGGTTCATGGCCGAGCCGCCGGCGATCGGCAGCACCGGCCAGACGAAGCCGAAGACGATGAGGAGCACCAGCGCCACGATGTAGTACGGCACCGGGTGCAGCCCCATGGCGAGAATGCCCATGAGCTTCAGCCCGCGGCTGTCCTGATGGTAGCCGGCCAGGCCGCCGAGCAGGCTTCCGAGCGCGAAGCTCAGGAGCGTCGAGGTCACGAGGAGGCCGACGGTCCAGGGCAGGGCGCGGGCGATGAGGCTCGACACCGGTGCCGGAAAAGCCGAGAGCGAGGGCCCGAAATCGGCCGTCACGACGCGGCGCCAGAACGTCAGGTACTGCTCGAGCGGCGTGCCGGTCAGGCCGTAGAGCTCGCGCAGCGACTGCCGCATCGACTCGATCGCCTGCGGGGCGGTGCTGCCGAACGAGGTCGCGACCGCGATCGACTGCTCGACCGGATCGATCGGCGTCGCATGGGTGATGGCATAGGCGAGATTGACGCCGATGAAGGCGATGAGCAGGAACTGCCCGAGCCGCTTCGCGACATACGCCAGATAGGGGTGCATGGCGGGACGGGGGACCCCCTTGCGAGCGGGACCCCGGCTCGGCGCGGGACTCAGCTCTTCGGCTTGAGCTTCACGAACATGTAGCGGGAGTTGCCCCAGTTCGGCACCGGATCGGTGTAGGGATCGTTCTCGGCGGTCGGATAACCGGTCCAGTAGGTCTCATCCATCACCGTGAAGACGTTGTAGGCCATCAGCGGGATCGTCGGCATCTCGCGGGCCACGACCTTGACGTATTCGCGGCCGAGCTCGATCGCCTTCGGGTCGTCGAACGACACGCTCCGGACCTGCTCGATGATCTTGTCGAGCTCCGGGCTCGACCAGCGCTGCCAGTTGCGCGGCGGCTGCGGCGAGCCGGGCGGGGCCACGAACTGCGAGTGCCAGCTGTCGAGGAAGAAGGCGAGGTCCTGGTGCCCGCCGAGAGTTTCCACGCTCCAGCTGATCATCGTGTCGAAATCGCCGGCGGCGCGGCGGGTGGCGAGCGTGCCCTGGGCGGTGTCGACCTTGGCGTCGAGGCCGAACTGCCGCCATTGCTGAACGATCATCGAACCGGCACGGGTCATCACCGGGCGCGATTCGCCCTCGACGACGACCCGCACGGTGAACGGCTTGCCGTCGGGCGTGAACCAAGCGTTGCCGCGCTTCGCGTAGCCGGCCTTCTCGAGAAGCTCCTGGGCGGCTTGCGGATCGGGCTTCCACCAGCCCATGCCGAAGGACTTCGCGATCTCCTTCGGATCGCTCGGGATCTGCTCGCCCATCGAGGGCCGCAGCATGTCGGCGATCTGGCGTCCGACGGTCGCGTCGTAGGGCTTGATCTTGCGCTTGCCGGTGTCGATCTCGAGCGTCTTGAGCCACTCCTCCATCGGCGCGTGATAGGTCTCCGGATGGCCCCCGGTCGGCGGTACGCCGATGGCCGAGATCGTCGCGGCGCCGCGATAGGAGGCCATCGACACGGCCTTGATGTCGATGAGCAGCGCCAGCGCCCAGCGCACGTCGCGGTTCTTGAACAGCTCGTTCTGGGTGTTGAAGATCAGCGCCGGCAGCGTCGGGTCGGGATGCGCGTAGGGGAAGTTCCGGAACCAGGCGCGCGAGGATTTCGACTGCTTCGCCAGCGCGAACATGCCTTCCGGAGCGACGTCGTGGATGACGTCGAGCTCGTGGTTCATCTGCGCGATGACGCGCTTGTCCGGCGGACCGGGGTCGACATAGGCGAGGTATTTCGGGCCCGGCTTGCCGAAGCGGCCGAGCGTCGTGCGCTGCCAATCCTCGCGCAGCTGCCAGATGTACCACTTCCCGTCCGGGTCGTAGCTGTTGAGCACGTAGGCGCCGAGCGAGACCGGCTTGTTGAAGTCGAACTTCTGCGGATCCTCGACCTTCTCGAAGACGTGCTTCGGCATGATCCAGACCGCGTTCCAGCGCACCGTGAACAGCACGTGAAACCGGGAGTTCGGCTTCTTCAGCTTGAAGACGACGGTATGGGGATCAGGCGTCTCCATCTTGTCGACGTTGAGGCCGAGCGCCGCGCTCCAGCGCATGCCGCCATGCTTGATCTGCGTCGCGACGGTGTGCACCACGTCCGCAGCCGTGAACTCGACGCCGTCGCTCCAGTGGATGCCGCGGCGCAGCTTCACCGTCATCTCGGTGAAGTCGGCATTGTAGATCGGCTTCTCGGCGGCGAGCGAGTTGTCCCACACGCCGTCGATGCCGCGATTGGGATCGACGTACCAGAGCGTGTCGAGCGCCGCCTGCTGCAGGCCGTTCGACTGGCTGCCGGCGTTGATCGCCCAGATGTTGAACCAGCCGGCGTTCTTGACCGTGCCTTCCGGATTCTCGAGGATGAGCGTCTCGTTGCGCGGCAGGTTGCGCGGGATGCCCTGAGCCGAAGCCGAGCCCGCGATGGCGGCAAGGCCCGCAACGAGCGAGCCGGCCAAAATCATGACGCGCATGCTCATGAACCATCCTCCCGGATCGCCTGTGCTTTGTCGCAGGCCTCTGTCGGGAGGAGCCTAGCGCCCGCGATTGCCGCGAACAACACGCTTTGTAGTTCGTCCCGAGACCGCCTTTCGACCCGGCGGACAACCGTTCAGAGCGGCTGACGGGCTCAGCCCTGAGCGAGCAACATCATCACGGCCGAGCCGATGTTGCCGGCGACGAACATGGCGAAGAAGGTCGCGGCCAGGGGGAAGCGGTGCTCGAGAGCGAAGATCTCGGCGGCGTCGGCGCTGCGGCTGCGGAACGTCGTCATGGTGATGTCCCTTCTCCCAGGATCGATCCACATTGAGGATGCCCCGTATCGGTGCAGGTCGATGTGCGGTAACGCACATGGCCCGAAAGGCCCCTCGACCTCTGCCTTTTGCCATGGACGGCTGCCAGGGGATGTGAGCCGGCGCACCACGAATTCGCCGCAGCGGATGTGGTGACGGACGCCGCAAACCGCGTTACACGAGCACTTCGGCGGCCGCCGATCCGAGCGGCCGTGCCCGCATCCGGAAGTAGAACCCTTGACCGTCGATCGCGTCGAAGTCTCGTTTCAGCTGCACCATTACGAGGATGGTCAGCCGTTCATCGCGCTGGCGTTCACGCGCGACGGCGCGCCGGTGAATGCGGGCGGGCGGCTCTTCACCTTCGATCTGAACGCCGACACGCCGCGTCTCGAGGCGGAGACGATCGTGCATCTTCTGCGTCGCAAGCTCACCCATTTCGTCATGACGACCCCGGAATCGCCGCCGCTCCCCGATGGAGAGAGCTGATGCGCCTCGTCGCGATCGCGACCGTTGCCGCGAGCCTCGCGGGCGTTGCTCAGGCGATCGCCCAGACCTCGCTGACCCCGCCACGGCCGGCGGAACGGGACCTGCAGGAGATGAACAGCCTCATGACCCAGCGCGCGCAGGATGCGCTGCGGCAACAGCAGCAATCCTTCGACTCCAACCAGAAGGGGTTCGAGGGCGAGCGGCAGAAGGCGATCCCGGTCCTGCCGAGCGATCCGTCCTACCGCGGCACGATGTTCCGCTAGGCCCGACGCCGCCGCCAGCGCCGATCCGAGAGAATCGCCTTTGCGGCATTGTGCCCCGGCGCGCCGGTGACGCCGCCGCCCGGATGGGCGCCGGCGCCGCAATGGTAGAGACCGGGGAGGGGGCTGCGGTAGTCGGCGTAGCCGAGCATCGGGCGGGCGGAGAACAGCTGGTCGAGCGAGAGCGCGCCGTGGAAGATGTCGCCGCCGGTGAGCCCGAAGACACTCTCGAGGTCGAGCGGCGAGAGCGCCTGGCGGGCGATGACGCTGTCCTTGAAGCCGGGAGCGTAGCGCTCGACGGTGGCGATCATGAGGTCCGCGACCTCTTCGCGATGATTGTCCCAGGACCGTCCTTCCGGAAGCTCCGGCGCGACGTGCTGGCAGAACAGGCTCGCGACATGCGCACCCTTCGGCGCAAGGCTGTCGTCGAGGGTCGAGGGGATCAGCATTTCGATCACCGGCTCGCGGCTCCAGCCGTGCGCGCGGGCGTCGTGATAGGCCCGGTCCATATAGGCGAGGCTCGGGGCGAGGATGATCCCCGAGCTATGATGGTCGGCAGGCGCAGAGCCGGGCAGGGCGGCAAAGCTCGGAAGCCGCGACAGCGCGACGTTCATCCGAAAGGTGCCTGAGCCGCAGCGCCAGCGCGCCATGCGGGCGGCGAAATCGGCCGCGACGACATCCTTCGGCACCATGCGGTCGTAAAGGAGCTTCGGATTGACGTTCGCGGCGACCGTGCCGGCGCGGATCGCCCGTCCGTCTTCGAGGGTGACGCCGGCGGCGCGGCCTTTCTCGACAATGACCGCGCGCACCGGCGCGCCGGTTTCGATCTCGGCCCCGGCGGCCCGGGCGGCGCGGGCGACGGCGTCGCTGATCGCGCCCATGCCGCCGAGCGCGTGGCCCCAGACGCCCTTCTTTCCGTTCACCTCGCCGAAGACGTGGTGGAGCATCACATAGGCGGAGCCCGGCGCGTACGGGCTCGCGTAGTTGCCGACCACCGCGTCGAAGCCGAAAAGCGCCTTCACCGGCTCGGCCTCGAACCAGCTGTCGAGATAGTCGGCGGCGGATTTCGTGAACAGGTCGAGGAGCGCGCGGCGCTCCGGCATCGACAGCCGCCGCAGCCGGTCGCCGACGGCCGCCGCCCGCGCCAGCTCCGCGATGCTGCGCGTCGACCAGCCCTCGACGACGTTCGGAGGCGCCTCGAGGACAAGGGCTCGCAGCACGTCGGCGATGCGCTCGAGCTCCGCCGCGAAGGCGTCGTAGCGCAAGGCGTCCTGGCTGCTGAACTTCGCGATCTGCGCCTTGGTGCGGCCCTCGCCGGAGAGGAGATGGCGCCCGTCCGGGAGCGGCAAGAAGTTCTGGGCGCGGCGCTCGACGATCGTCAGCCCATGCCGGTGCAGGTCGAGGTCGCGGATGATCTTCGGGTTGAGCAGGCTCACCGTGTAGGAAGCGACCGAGTTGCGGAAGCCCGGGTGGAACTCCTCGGTGACCGCCGCGCCGCCGACGATGTGGCGGCGCTCGACGACCTTCACCCGCAACCCGGCCCTGGCCAGATAGGTGGCGCAGGTGAGGCCGTTATGGCCGGCGCCGATGACGACGACGTCGCAGCGCTCCACGACGCGGGCTCAATCGACCTTCTTCTCGCCGGCCTCGCCGCGCTCGACGATGTCGCCGGTCGTGAACAGGATCTCCTTGAGCTCGGTGCGCCAATCATCCTTGCGTCGGAGCAGGAATTCGAGATTCATGCCGAAGTGCTTGAACTCCTCCTTCTGCGCGTTTTCCATGATCGCGCGCGCCTCGGAATCCTTCTCGAGCGCGATCCTCTGCTCGTACCAGCCGATCGCCTCGGCCTCCTCGATCAAGGAGGCGATCATGCGGGCGAAGGTCCGGGTCTTGTGCGACAGCTCTTCCGGCGGCTCGTGATACTGCTCGAAACCCATCTGGCCTCTCCTTGGCTTCCCGGACGCGGCTCGTTCGCGACCGTCGACCCGCCGCTCCGGTGATAGCCGCGCCGGTCGATATCCGCAAAGGGCAGCCGCGGGCGTTGCGGCTCGGAACCACGCACCGACGCCATCGTTAGCGCTCGGGGGGTTGCCCACGGAGTGACCTCGATGAAACGCAGCCTTCTCGCCGGCCTCGGCGCCGTCGCCTTCACGGCGACGCTCGGCCTCGCGCAAACGGCCCCGGCCGAAGCCCGGAGCACGGGCATCGGCGCCGACGCCATCGCCAGCACGGCGCCCGCCGCCTACGCGCGCTATCGCGGCTATCGGCGGCACGCCGTCTACGGCCGCCGCGGCTATCCCTACCGCTACGGCTACTATCGCCGGAACCGGGCCGGCGCGGCGGTCGCCGGCGCCGCTCTCGGGCTGATCGGCGGGATCGCCAGCGCGGCGGCCGCGAGCTCCTACTACGACGGCTATTATCCGGCCGGGTACGGCTACGGATATGGCTACCCGTCCTATGGCTATGCCTATCCGGCTTACAGCTATGGCTACGGCTACCCGTACGGCGGCTACCGAAGCGCCTATTGGGGCGGCGTCAGGTATCGCAGCGGCGGCTGGCGCTGGTAGCGCGGAAGAGCAGGGATATCCGGCGGCGGGCGCCCGCCGTTCTCATTTGCCGGACAGGTCTTCCCCGGTGGTCGTCGCCATCAGCCCCGCCATGCTGATGGGGGGGAGGCCAAGAAGCCGTTGAGGATCAGGAAATCGTAGTTGAGCCCGGTCAAGCTGAGCTTGATCGTTGGGATCGGGCCGCCGGGCCGGCCCGCATAGCCGAGGCCGGTATGGACGTACTCAATGACGATGTTCTCGGGCTTGATGCGCGTGAAGATCTGGCACATCGGCGCGAACGGCTGTGGCGCCGTCGGGCAGCTCGCGTTGCCGCGGCCGTAGACGATGGCGTTGAGCGCCGTCTGGTCGAAGGTGCCGCCGCTGCAGCTCTTCGAGGTTCCGTTGCAGACGCGCTGGTAGTAGGGCATCGCGTCGCCGTCGAGCACCGTCGACGACAGGCCCGTGTAGGTCTTCAGGTCCGAGGCGACGGGGTCGGACACCGCGGCGAGCCGCACGCCGAGCTGGAGGGCTTTTGCGGCGCTGCTCCATTGCCAGAAGGCGTAGCCGAAGTCTGTGATCCCGAAGAGCAGCGCGAACAGCACGCCCGCGATCAAGCCGAACTCGACGCTCGTCGCCCCGCCGGCATCGGTCGCCAAGCCTCGAAACGGCCGGCGGCGGGGGGAGGGGCGGCAAGCCCTACTGCCCGACATAGCGCTCCTCATGGGCAGCGTTGATCTGGATCGGCCCGAGCCCGATCGCGGCGAGAAGACCCATCCCCTCATAAGGCACCGAGGTGCTCACCCGCACGATCGTCAGCGTGTCGCCGGCGCGGTAGTTCCGCAGCCCCGTCGTCGCGTCGCGAAGGTTCTCGATCGTGCGATAGCTGATCTGGATCTGGCCCGGCGTCCACCAGTCGACCCGCGCGGCCTGGCCGGAGGCGATCGAGCCTGTCACGGCGAGGCGCTTCGCGTTCTCCTCCGCGGCTCCGAGGTCGGGAACGCGGGAGAGGTAGCGTCCGGCATCGCGCACGCCGGTCTGCATGAGCTCGAAATTGTAGAACACCGAGCCGAACTCGAAGAGACCGGCCATGAGCGCGAGGAGAAACGGGAAGGCGAGCGCCGCTTCCACCGCCGCGACGCCGCGCTCGTCGGCGAGGCGGGGCCGCAACGATTGGATGCAGGTGATGGCGGCGAAGCGCGGCATCGGCGGCTAGCGGTAGAGCTGCACGGTCTCGCGCAGGATTTCCTTCGCGGCCGGGGTGCCGGGCTCGACCACGTCGACGAGCTCGACCCAGATCGTGCCGTCGTTCTTGTCCATCGGCTCCGCAAGGAAGAACTTGGCGTAGGCCGTCACCGGCAGGGGAGGGGCCGACCCGCCGCCGATGTTGTACTCCTCGTCGAGGGCGCGGCAGTCGAGAATCGCACCGTGGAAGGTGCGCCGGTCCGGATTGTCGGTGACGGTGCTCGCGCCGCCGCTGTAGCACTGCGGCGCGCCGGTCTCCTTGTCGGCGGGGCCGCGCGAGGCGACGGTCATCAGATCGTGGTCGATCTCGTAGCGGTAGACGTCGTAGCGCGACGGGCGGTTTCCGTTCGACCACCCGCTCGGCTTCGAGATGCCGGGGAAGTTGACGGCCCAGTAGCTGTCGAAATCCCAGTCGCCGCCGCCGACCCGGCCAGCCATGTAAGGCCCGCCGAAGCTGCAGCTGTCGTTGTAGAAGCAGGTGTCGCGCGGGAAGCCGATCGACGGCGCCGTCGTGTTCGGCGCGACCGTCGGCGGCAGGTTCGGATCGTAGGCGGCGCTCTTGTTGCAGGCCGGGCCGCTGTAGCCCTTGCGGACGCTGCGCGCCGGCCGGTAGGCGGGATCGCTCTTGCTGCCGTTGAAGGGCGCGTCGTACATGTCGAAACGGACGTTCACGGCCTCCGCCGTCGAGGCGATGTTGCCGGTGTGGGTCTCGACGCCGGCGAGCTTGTAGCATCCGTTCGGCCGGTCGAGGCTGAGGTTCTGCCGGATGCTGTCCGCGCCGCCGCCATCGGCGGGCTCCAGGTAGCCGTAATTGCCGGGGAAATACTGCTCTCCCTTCTGCTTGATCGCCATCAGCCGGCGCCGGAAGCTCGGGTCCTTCGCCGCGTCGAAGAGGTTCGTCGAGGTGCCCTCGTAGGGGTTGCAGGTGAACAGCGGCGCGACCTTGCAGGCGACGCTGTCGAAGCCGGCGACGGCGCTGCCGCTCGCCTGGGTCGGGCCGCCCTGGATCGAGGCCGCCGCGGCGATGTAGCTCTTGAACGGGACCGGCTGGACGGCGATCTCGACGAAACGCGCCGCGATCGGGTTCGTGGTGTTGAAGCCGGCGCCGATCGCGGTGGCGTCGCTCGCCGGCAAGCCGGTCAGGAACCGCGCCGTGATGTTGGCGCGGGCGATCCGGCCGGCGCTGTCGCCGAAGCGCTGGTCGTTGGCGACGAGGTTGTCGATGGCGCGGTTGGCGCGCACGATCGCGTCCGGCTTGCGGTCGAGCTCGGCTGCCGCGGCGAGCGCGAGGGCGTCGGCCGCCCATTGCACCGAGGTGTGCAGGTTGAAGTAGCGGCCGGCATCGACCGCCAGCACCGCGAAGCCGAGGAGGACCGGCAGGGTGACGCCGACGACCGGCAGCACGCCGCCGCCGCTGCTCGCCGGGAAACGGCGGAACGCCGGAAAGAGCCAGGCGAGGAGGGATGGCCGCATCGGCATTGGGGGCCTTAAGCCGGCTCGGGTCAGGATTTCGGCGGCACGGTCGAGGCGGTATGGGTCTCGGCCCGCGCCGGCCCGCCATAGACCGGCACGCTGTATTCCTGGCACTTCATGCCGCGGCTGACGCCGACCATCCGGCTGCGCGGACCTTCCGCCGCGGGAGCCGAGGCGAGCACCGCCGGGAGCTGCACCGGTTCCGGCGGACGCGAGAGGTCTTCGACGCCGATCCGGCGGGCGTTCTCGCGATCGGCGACGCCGGCGCTCCTGAGCGCCAGCGCCAAAGTGCCGACGCTTCCGGCAAGCGTCAGCTTCTGCGCGTCGGCGGTCGTCACTTCGACGGTGACCGCCTTGACGAGCGCCGGCTTGTCCGAGCTCTCGTCGGCGAGCTGGTCGACGGCCAGCACCTTGACGTTCTGCAGCAGCACGTCGGAATAGGCCTCGGTGCGCTCGAGGTTGCGCACCAGGAGCACGTCGACCCGCTCGCCGGGCAGGACGAAGCCGGCGACGCCGTTGATGTCGTTCACCCGCACGGTGACGGCCTTCATGCCCTGCTGGATGACGGCGGCGAGCGATCCGCGCTGGCCCGGCCCCGTGACCTTCGCCTTCAGCACCGGCTCGTTCTCCTCGAGCGCCGCGAGCGCGACGCGGCGGGTCTTGCCGTCGAGCAGCTCGTCGATCTTGGCGAACGCGCCTCTCGGGACGGACCCCTCGGGCCAGGCGATCTCGCGCAGATGCTGGCGCGTGACCTCGACGCCGAACTTCAGCGGCAGGGCCGCTACCACGATGGTCTCCGTCGGCGCCGGCTTCGGCACGAGCTGGACCTCGCGGAACCGGCTCGACTGCCGGTCGAGATAGCGCTGCCCGGCAAAGATCGCCATCGCCCCGAAGACGACGGCAAGGAGGATCATGACGACGGTTTTCGAACGCACGCTCCGCCCCAGGGTTGTCGGTCCGCAAGGCCCTTAAGAAGCGCGCCCTCGGTGAATCACCGGTGAAGATGGCCAGCCGGCGAGCTTCGCCACAGCCCAGGCGGCGCCGGTCCCGACCACGAGCCCGATGAGCCCGCCGAGGACGCAGAGCGTCACCGCCTCGGTCAGGAATTGGTTGCGGATGTCCCTGCGTCGCGCGCCGACGGCGAGCCTGAGGCCGATCTCGCGGGTGCGCTCGGTGACCGAGACCAGCATGATGTTCATGATGCTGATGCCCCCGACGACGAGCGACACCGACGCGATCGCCGCCAAGAGCCAGGCGATCGTCGTCGTCGAGGCGCGCTGCGCCGCCATCGCGGCCGCCGGGTTGTTGACCTGGAAATCGCTCTCGGCATCGCCGGCCGAGCGGTGGCGCTGGCGCAGCAGCGCCTCGATCTGGCCTTGCGCCGAGCGCATCGCCTCGTCCGACACCGCCTTGACGAGGATGTAGGCCACGGCCTCGCGGTTGACCTCGCTGGCGCTGCCCATGAGGCGCAGCTTGGCGGTCGAGATCGGCACGAACACGATGTCGTCCTGGTTCTGCCCGGCGCCCGACGGCCCCTTCTCAGAGAGCACGCCGACGACCTCGAACGGCACGCTCGAGATGCGGATCTCGCCCCCGACCGGGTCGTCTTTGCCGAACAGCTGCTTTGCGACGGTGGCGCCGATCAGCGCCACCTTGCCGGCGCCCTGCTCCTCGGCGCGCGAGAACGGGCGTCCGGCGGCGAGCGGCCAGTCGCGGACGACGAAATAATCGGCGCTGGTGCCGTTGACGGTGGTGTTCCAGTTCTTGCCGCCGCGCACGATCTGGTGCGGCCCGCGAATCGACGGCGCCGCGGCCTGCACCTGCGGCAGCTGCGAGCCGATCGCCGCGGCGTCGCTCTCGGTCAGGGTGTGGCGCGAGCCGCTCTCCCGGCGCACGCCGCCGTCGCGCGCCGCGCCCGGCACGACCATGAGGACGTTGGCGCCGAGCGAGCGGATCTGCTCGGCGACCTGCGTCTGCGCGCCGGCGCCGACCGCCACCATGGTGATGACCGAGGCGACGCCGATGATGATGCCGAGCATGGTCAGGAAGCTGCGCATCTTGTTGGCGCGCAGCGACCTCAGCGCGATGCCGAAGCTCTCGATCAGCATCATGCGGCGGCCCTCTCCCGCGCGCCGAGCACGACGCGCTCGAGGTCGAGCACGGCCTGCGCATCGACGGGCTCGCAGACGGGGTCGTCGCCGACGAGCGCCCCGTCCTGGAGCCTCATGATGCGCCGGGCGTGGCGCGCGACGTGCTCGTCATGCGTCACCATCACGATGGTGCGGCCGGCCCTGTTCAAGGCCTGGAACAAGGCGAGGATGCTCAAGCCGGTGCGGCTGTCGAGGGCGCCGGTCGGCTCGTCGGCAAGGACCAGCGCCGGGTCGCCGACGAGCGCCCGCGCGATCGCGACGCGCTGCTGCTCGCCGCCGGAGAGCTCGCCCGGCCAATGGTCGACGCGATGCGACGGGCCGACCGCCTCGAGCGCCGCGCGCGCCCTGAGGCGGCGCTTGCCGCCACGCAGCCCGGAGTAGACGAGCGGCATCTCGACGTTCTCGAGCGTCGTGTTGCGGGCGAGCAGGTTGTAGGCCTGGAACACGAAGCCGATGCGGCGGTTGCGCAAGCCCGCGAGCCGGTCGTGGTCGAGCGCCGTCGTGTCCTCGCCGGCGAGCACGAGCCGCCCCGAGGTCGGCCGGTCGAGGAGCCCGATCAGGTTCATGAGCGTCGACTTGCCGGATCCGGACGGGCCCATGACGGCGACGAACTCGGCCTCGGCGACGGAAAAGGAGGTCTCGGTGAGCGCGTTCACCTGAGCGTCGCCGGCGCCGTAGCGTCGCGTCAGGCGATGAGCCTCGAGCAGCATCGTCGCGCCTACAGCCCGATCCGGATCCCGAACAGCTGCCGCGGCGCCGCGTTCGCGCTCTCGCCGACGATGACGCGGTCGCCCGCGGCGAGCGGCCCGCTCAGCACCGCGGCGTGGCTGGCGTCGTCCTCGCCGAGGCCGATCGTGACCGCTTTCGGCTCGCCGTCCGGGCGGGCGATCCAGACCGAGGCGGGCTTGCCGCGCACCACCTCGCCGGCGTCGGCGGCGGACCCCTGTCCCGGCTTCGGCACGTAGCGCAGGGCGGCGAGCGGAACCTTGAGGACGGGCCCGGTGCGGTTGACGGTGATCCGCACGAGCGCCGTCATCCCCGGCAGGAGCAGGTTCTCGGGGTTCGCCGCCGAGAGCACGACCGTGTAGGTGACGACGTTCTGCACCACCTGCGGCGCCTTGCGCACCTGGCGCACGGCGGCGGAAAACTGCCGGCCCGGATGGGCATCGACCGTGAATACGGCCTCCTGGCCGACGCGGATCTTGCCGATGTCCGCCTCGTCGACCTTCGCGTGGATCTCCATCTGGTGCAGGTCGCCGGCGACGATGAACAGGGTCTTGGCCTCGAGCGTCGTCGCGAGCGTCTGCCCCTCGTTGACGTTGCGGCCGACGAGGACGCCGTCGATCGGCGAACGGATCGTGGTGCGGTCGAGGTCGATCTCGGCGACCTCGAGCAGCGCCTGCTTCTGCGGCAGCGTCGCGACGGCGGTGTCGAGCTCGGACTGGACGCGCTGGACGTCCGCCTTGGCGCCCTCGATCTTGTTGTCCTGCGCGACGGCGATCGCCTCCGCCTCGCGCAGCGCGGCTTCGGCCGAGCCGAGCTTGGTCTGCGCGTCGTCGACGTCGACGCCGGTGCCGATCGAGCGCTCGCGCAGCGTCTCCTTGCGCCTGAGCTCGCTCCTGGCGGAGTCGAGCTTGACCCGGGCGTTGTCGCTGCGCGCCCTGAGGACGGGCACCTGGGCCTCGGCATCGAGCGCGTCGATGCGGGCGCGCTCGAGCCGGGCCTTCGCGGCGGCGATCGTCACCCGCGCCATCTCGATCGCGGCGCGGGCCTCGGTCACCCGCGCCTTGAAGCTCCTCTGGTCGAGGCGGGCGAGGGGCTGCCCCTTCCTGACCTCGTCGTTGAAGTCGACGAGCAATTCGGCGACCTGCCCCGAGAGCTGCGAGCCGACCTCGACGTTGACGATCGCGTTGAGCGTGCCGGTGGCGGTGATGACCCGGCGCAGCTCGCCTTCTTCGATCGCAGCGGTGAGGTACTGCGCCGGCGCCGGCGCCGCTTTGCCCTGCTGGATTCCGAGCTGATTGCGCAGCACCGGACCGTCGCCGAACCACCAGGCGAAGGCGGCGGTGAGGAGAAGCGCTGCGACGAAGATCTTCTTCATGGGCTCTTGAGACAATCCATGGTCCGCATCTTAGTCCAGGAGCAGCGTCGCGGACACATCCGCCCACAATGCAAAAACCCACCCGGTGACCGGGTGGGTTCTGGATTGCGAGCTTCGAGGCAAGCCGTGGCGGCAGCCGTCGATCAGTTCGGATGGCACGCCTGAATGGCGTCGCCGACGGACGTGCCCGTTCCCGGACCACCGCCGCCCACCGTCTGCGGACCAGGGGATATCGAAGGAGTGACGCCGTGCCCACGCGCAGGCGCGTCGCTGTCGATGCCCGAGTTGCTGGTATTGCCGTAGAACCCGCCGGAGATCGCGCCGCCGAGCGTGTTCACGACGCCGCCGGGCGTCGGCGACCCCGTCTGCTCCGGTCCGCCGGCGCCGTAGAAGCCCACGAGCGCCGCCTTATTCTGCCCGGGCGCGCAGTCCTTGGCGGAGGCCGCGAGCGCAGCACCCGAAACCGTCAGCGCCCCCCCCAGCGCAGCGAAGTAGATGGTCTTCTTCATTGAGTCGCTTCTCCCTGTGCGTCAGTCATGACGATGGTTACTCGCGCAAGCAGTGTGACCAAACCGGGTCGCACAAAAGCACGCGCGGCGCCCGGACAATATGCGAACGATCACCATAAGTGAAGGGGGTCGTTAACCGTGGCCTTAAAGCCTTATCGTCCTCGCCGCGGCCGCCCGTGTCGAGGGAATTGCTCTCGTAAAGCAGGAAAACCTCCGCAACTTCGCCACCGAGGAGCGGCCTCGCAAACACGACTTTTTGGGACGGCAAAAGGAAAGGGCGGCCATAAGCCGCCCTCCCGTCACGCACGAGGCGCTGTCGTTCAGTCGGGGGCCTTCGGGGTCGAATCGCCGCCGCAGGCCGTCTTGTAGGCGCGATTCTGATCGCCGTTGGTGGCGCCGCGCTCGCCAGCCGACGCGGCGGGCCCGTTCCAGGGCCGCTCGCCCTCCCTGCCGCGAGCCGCGATCGCGGCGGGGCTGCACTGCGTCGACCTTGCCGACGCCCGCGACTACGTCCTCGGCATCGGGGCGCTCGACGCGAGCGCGCGCGAGGCCGGCGTCGCGATTCTCTCGGGGGCGAGCTCGACGCCGGGCCTGTCGCACGCCGTGCTCGACCGGCTCACCGCCGAGGCGGAAGAGATCCACTCCGTCGAGGTGGCGATTGCGCCCGGCAATCGGGCGCCGCGGGGATTGAGCCTCGTCGAAGCGATTCTCACCTGGGCCGGGCGCCCGGTGCGCGTGTTTCGCGGCGGGCGCTGGGTCGAGGAGCCGGGCTGGGGCCGCGCCGAGCGCGTCGAGATCGACGGGCTCGGGCCGCGCCGGCTCTCGCTCTGCGAGACCGCAGACCTCGACCTCCTGGTCGAGCGCTATCGCCCGACGGGCGACGCCCTGTTCCGGGCCGGCCTCGAGCTCGGCATCCTGCACGGGGGCCTCACCGCGCTGTCGAGCCTCGTCCGGCTCGGGCTCGTGCGCTCGCTTCGGGTCGTTGCAGGGCCGCTGAAGCATGCCGCCGATCTCTTTCTGCCGTTCGGCACCGACCGGGGCGGCATGCGGGTCGAGGCCGTGACCCGCGACCGGGACGGGACCTTGCGCCGCAGCGTCTGGACGCTCGTGGCGGACGCCGGCGACGGACCGCAGGTGCCGCCTCTGCCGGCGCTCGCCGCGCTCAAGATGCTGGCCTCGGGCGAGCTCGCCTTCCGCGGCGCTGCGCCGTGCGCCGGCCTTATCCCCTAGCCGAGTTTACGCGATATCGAATCCGCGCCGCGACTCGGGTCGAGATCGTCGAGCCCCTGTTCCGGCGCGTTCTCGGCGCGCGCTTCGACGTCCTGCCGCCGGCGGTGCGGGCGGCGCACGCGGTCGCGCACTGCGTCGTCCTCGACGGCCGCGCCGATGTCGACGGCCCCGAGAGCCGCCTCGCCGCCGTTGCGGCACGCCTGTTCGGGCTGCCCGGCGCCGGGCGAGGCCTCCCCGTCCGCGTCGAGATCAGGCGCCTGCGCGACGGGTCCGAGGCGTGGGAGCGCGCCTACCCCGGCGCGACCATGCGCTCCCGGCTCGTCCCGGGCCGCGAGCCGGGCACGATCGAGGAACGGTTTGGTCCGCTCGCGGCGAGCCTCGCGGTTGCGACGGATCCGGACGGCCTGACGGTCGAGGTGACCGCCGCCCGCTTCCTCGGCCTGCCGCTGCCGCGAATGCTCGCGCCCGTGAGCCGCGCCCGGGAGGGCGTCGATCGAGAGGGGCGTTTCACATTCGACGTGCCGATCCGGATCCGGCTCCTCGGCCGCCTCTCCCACTACCGTGGCTGGCTGGTCGAACCTCAAGGGTATCGTGACCTCTCGCGTCATGAGGCCAACCCGTCTTGCCGCACGGGCGGCGGCGGCGCGCGCAACTACCCAACTGGCTCATGACCCACCCCCTTCCGGATTCGTCACCAGAAGGGAATCACAGCCCGCCGCACCCATCACTTACGCAGAGGCCTCGCGCAGCGGGGAGGATGAGCAGCGGGAGGCGTGCGCGGCGGCGTCTACTGCCCCCGCCGTGCCCGGCTCGCGAAGCGCACCGCGTCCTCGGCCGCACGGAACAGCGCTTTTGCCTTGTTGATGCATTCCTGCTGCTCGGCGGCGGGGTCTGAGTCGTAGACGATGCCGGCGCCGGCCTGGACCGACATGCGGCCGTCCTTGACGATCGCGGTGCGCAGCACGATGCAGGTGTCCATCTCGCCCTTGGCGCCGAAATAGCCGATGCAGCCGGCGTAGGGGCCGCGCTTCTCGCGCTCGAGCTCGTCGATGATCTCCATCGCCCGCACCTTGGGGGCGCCCGAGACGGTGCCGCACGGGAAGCCGGCGACGAGCGCGTCGAGCGCGTCGCGGCGCGGGTCGAGCCGGCCCTCGACGTTCGAGACGATGTGCATCACCTGGCTGTAGTGCTCGAGGAAGAAGCTGTCCGTCACCCTGACGCTGCCGAACGCCGAGACGCGGCCGACGTCGTTCCGCCCGAGGTCGAGCAGCATGAGGTGCTCGGCGCGCTCCTTCGGATCGGCGAGGAGCTCGTCGGCGAGGCGCTTGTCTTCCGTCGCGTTCGCGCCGCGCGGCCGCGTGCCGGCGATCGGGCGGATGGTCACCGTGCCGTCGCGCACCCGCACCAGGATCTCAGGCGACGAGCAGACGATCTGGAAATCCTCGAAATCGAGGTAGCACAGGAACGGCGCCGGGTTGACGCGCCTGAGCGAGCGGTAGAGCGCGAAGGCCGGCAGCGGGAAATCGGCCTCGAAGCGCTGCGACAGCACGACCTGGAAGACGTCGCCGGCACGGATGTATTCCTTCGAGCGCTCGACCATCGCCAGGAACTCGGCCTCCGACGTGTTCGAGCGCGGCGCGTCGGCGTCGAGCCGAAGCGGGTCGTGCCGCTCGTCGAAGGGCAGGGGACGCTCGAGCGCCCACATGGCGCGCTCGAGCCGGGCGAGCGCGCCCTCATAGGCGGCCTTCGCCGAAACGCCGCTCTGCGGCCGCACCGGCGCGATCAGCGAGATCTCGTCGCGGACGGCATCGAAGACGACCATCAGGCTCGGCCGGATGAGGATCGCATCCGGCACGCCGAGCGCGTCCGGGTTCGGCTCAGGGAGCCGCTCCATGAGGCGGACCATGTCGTAGCCGAGATAGCCGAAGAGGCCGGCCGACATCGGCGGCAGGTCCTCCGCGAGCGCGATCGCGCTCTCGGCGATCAGCGCTCGCAGCGAGTCAAGCGGCGGGCGCTCGTCGACCGCAAAGCGCCCCCCGGGGCCTTGCGCCTGCCGGTCGATCTCGGCGACGCCGTCGCGGCAGCGCCAGACGAGGTCGGGGTCGAGGCCGATCATCGAGTAGCGGCCGCGCACCGCGCCGCCCTCGACCGATTCGAGGAGGAACGCCGCGCCTTCGTGGCCTTGGCGCAGCTTCAGGAAGGCCGCGACCGGGGTCTCGAGGTCGCCGACGAGGGTTGCCCGGACGACGCCGGCCTCGCCGGACCGATAGCGCGCGGCGAAGGCCTCGAAGCCCGGCTCGGCGAGCACGAAGGATCAGCTCTCGCTGCCGGAGACGGCGCGGCGCAGGGCGTCGTGGTTGACCTTGACGCCGAGATCCTGCTGCGCCTGCCTGACGTACTCGGCGATGAGGTCGTCGCTCAGGAACAGGCGCATCTGCTCGGCGATCGCCGCCGCCTCCTGGGTCGTCGTCACGAACGGCGGCACCGTCGCGGCCGTGACCCTGAACACCACCCGGTTGTCGTTGCCGGCGTCGGCGCTTGCCGACTTGCCGACCGGCACCGAGAAGATGCGGTTGACGACCTCGGCCGAGAGCTCGTCCTTGGCGGCGCGCCTCGCGAGATCGGTCGCGGTCTTCGCCTGCGCACCGGCGTCCGCCGCCACGGCCTCGATCGCCTCGCCGCTGTCGAGGCGGGTCGCGAGCGCGCGCGCGCGGTCGGCGAGGCGCCGCGACGTCGCGTCGGCGCGCCATTGCTCCGCCACCGCCGCCTTGGTCTCGGCAAGCGTCTTGTCGCGGGCCGGCTCGATGCCGGCGACCTCGAACCAGACATAGCCGCCGTCCTTCGTCCGCAGCGCCTCGTTGTCGACGCCGATGTCCGAGCCGAAGGCGGCGGCGAGGACCGCCTCGCGCTCGGGAAGGTTCGCGATCGGCCGGCCGGCCTTGTCCTTGCCGGAGCGGTCGATCGCCGGGATGGACATCACCGCAAGCCCGTTCTCGCGCGCGATCTGGGGCAGCGGACGGGCCGCGGCGCGCTGGTCCTCGACCTTGTCGTGGACCTCGTCGATGGCGCTCTTGGCGCGCTCGACGGCGATCTCGCGGCGCACCTCGGCTGCGACCTCCTCGAACGGCTTCACGCTCTCGGGCTCGACATGCGTGACCCTGACGAGGACCGTGCCGAACCGGCCCTGGACCGGTCCGCTCACCGCGCCGGACGCGAGCGCGAAGGCGGCTTCGGCGACGGCCGGATCGATCATCTCGGACTTCGCGAAGGTGCCGAGCTCGAGGTCCTTTTCGGCGATGTTCTTCTCCGCCGCCACGGCCTCGAAGGCGGCGCCCTCCTTGATCCGGCTGAAGGCCGCCTCGGCCTCGCCCGCGGTCGGGAAGACGATCTGCTGGATGGTGCGGCGCTCGGGCGCGCCGAAGCGGGTCTTGACGCGCTCATAGCGCTTGCGGGCGTCCTCGTCCGACACCGCCTCGCTCTTTGCGAGGGTCTCGGGGGTGACCGCGACGACGTTGACGGCCCGGTACTCGGGCGAGCGGAAAGTCGCCTTGCGCTCGGTGTAGAAGGCTTCGAGCTCCTGGTCGCTCGGCGCCGGGATCTCGCCGGCGGCGGCGGCCGGCAGGATGAAATAGGCAGCGGCGCGCCGCTCGGCGCCGTAGCGGTGGACCGCCTCCCGGGCGGCGATCGGCACCTGAATCGCGCCGGCGAGCGAGTCGGCGAGCTGGGCGCGCACGAGGGCGCCGTGATGCTCGCGCACGAAGCCTGCCTCCGACAGCCCGCGCTCGCCGAGGTAGAGGTCGAAGCGCTGCCGGTCGAACTGGCCGCTCAGGCCCTTGAAGCTCGGCTCCTCGGTGACGCTGCGGACCACGAGCTGATCCGACACCCGCAGCCCGAGCTCGCGCGCCTTCTGGTCGAGCGTCGCCTCGGTCACCATCCGCGACAGGATCTGGCTGTCGAGGCCCATGGCGCGGGCCTGCTGCGGCGTCACCGACTGACGGGTGCGCCGGATGAGCTGCTGCAGCTCGGTCTGGTAGTTGGAGCGGAACTGGTCGCCGGTGATCTCGACCTCGCCGATCCGCGCGACGACGACGCGCTGGCCGCCGCGGAAGATGTCGTTGATGCCCCAGATCGCGAAGCTGACGATCAGGAAGCCGAACAGCACGGCGACGATGGTCTTGCCGAGCCAGGTCTGGCCGGCGGTCCTCAACCCCTTCATCATGGCGGCGGATGTCCTTCCTTGGGCCACGCGATAGCCGATGATCGGGGTTCGGAAAAGGGCACGCCCCGGTTCGAGGTGACGCATGCGATTGCCCCCGCGGCGGCGCTTTGTTAAGCGCGCCCGGTCCCGCTCGGAGAGCTTTAGATGCCCAACCGCCCCCGCCCGCTCGTCGCCGGCAACTGGAAGATGAACGGCCTGCGGCGCTCGCTCAAGGTGCTCGCCGAGGTCGAGCAGGGCTACACCCCGGGCTTAAGGGCGAAGGCCGATCTCCTCGTCTGCCCGCCGGCGACGCTCGTCTTCACGGCCGCGCACGCGCTCGTCGGCTCAGGGATCGCGGTCGGCGGGCAGGATTGCCACGCCAAGGAATCCGGCGCCTTCACCGGCGACATCTCCGCCGAGATGCTCGCCGATGCCGGGGCGACCTTCGCGATCGTCGGCCATTCCGAGCGCCGCCAGTACCACGGCGAGAAGGACGCCGAGGTCTGCGCCAAGGCCGCGGCCGCCCATCGCGCCGGGCTTGCCGCCATCGTCTGCGTCGGCGAGACGCAGGGCGAGCGCGAGGCGGGCAAGACGCTCGCCGTCGTCCGCCGGCAGCTGCGCGGCTCGGTTCCCGAGGCGTCGCGCCCGGCCAATCTCGTCGTCGCCTACGAGCCGGTCTGGGCGATCGGCACCGGGCTGACCCCGACGGCGGCCGACGTCGCCGAGGTGCACGCCCTCATCCGCGACGAGCTGCGCCGGATCGTCGGCAAGGCCGAAGAGGCAAGCGTCCGCATCCTCTACGGCGGCTCGGTAAAGCCCTTAAACGCCAAGGAACTGCTCGCCGTCGAGAACGTCGACGGGGCGCTTGTCGGCGGTGCGAGCCTCGTCGCGGCGGATTTCTTGGGGATCGCGGGGGCGTATCTCGCCTAGGCGGGGCCTTCGTGGATCAGAGGAGACAAACGATGCGCGTGATGGTGCTGGTGAAGGCGACGAAGGACTCGGAAGCGGGCCTCA
>DAINQO010000019.1:9696-29255 GCA_036742625.1 Microvirga sp. | reverse complement strand
GCCACCGTGGCTGTTCTCGGCGTCACCGGCGCTCGCCGTCGTGCCGCCGCAGATCGCCCCTACCGAGCGCGCGAGCCCGCCAAGCGCGGAGCCGAAGCTCGCCGTCGCGGCTCCGGCCGCCGACACTGCGCCGGTCCTCGCCGCCGCCGCGCCCGTGCCGGTCGCGGAGCCGCCGCCCGCCGCGGAACCGCCGCCCGCGGCGGCCGCGCTAGCGCCGGCCCCGCCCGTCCCGCCGGTCGAGCCGGCGCCGGCGGTTGCTCCGCTTGCGGCCTCGCCGGCCTTGCCGCCGGCGGTCTCGGCCGCGATCGCCCTGCAGGTGGCGCCGCCGTCCTCGGCGGCGGCTCCCGCTCAGGTGGCATCGGCGAGCGCGCCGGCCGAGCGCATCGTCCTCCCGGCCGCGGAGCTGCAGCGGCTGACGACGCGCGCCTCCGAGCTCCTGCGCCTCGGCGACATTTCCGGCGCCCGGCTCCTCCTCGGCCGCGCCGCCGCCTCCGGCGACGCGCGCGCGATCTTCGCGCTCGCCGAGACCTACGACCCGAACCGTCTCGCGGCGCTCGGCGTTCGCGGCATCCGGGGCGAGCCCGAGCGCGCCAAGGCGCTCTACGCCGAGGCGCTCGCCGAGGCGAGGCTGAGATTGAGCGATCTGCGCTGAAGCGCTCCGCCGGCGCGCCCCAAGCCTAACGGGGCACCATCCCCTTTCTTTGGTCCGGATCGCGCACTAAACAGGGCGCAATCCATCCATCGACCGACGGGACCGCACGCCATGGCCAAGCCGCGCACGCTGTACGACAAGATCTGGGACGACCATCTCGTCGACATCCGCCCCGACGGCACGGCGCTGCTCTACATCGACCGCCATCTCGTCCACGAGGTGACGAGCCCACAGGCCTTCGAGGGGCTGCGGATGACCGGCCGCAAGGTCCGGGCGCCGGAGAAGACGCTCGCCGTCGTCGACCACAACGTGCCGACGAGCGACCGCTCGCACGGCATCGACGATCCGGAGGCGGCGACGCAGGTGGCGGCGCTCGCCGAGAACGCGCGCGAGTTCGGCGTCGAGTACTACAACGAGCTCGACGTGCGGCAGGGCATCGTCCACATCATCGGCCCGGAGCAGGGCTTCACGCTGCCCGGCACGACGATCGTCTGCGGCGACTCGCACACCTCGACGCACGGCGCCTTCGGGGCGCTCGCGCACGGCATCGGCACGTCCGAGGTCGAGCATGTGCTCGCCACCCAGACGCTGATCCAGAAGAAGGCTAGGAACATGCGCGTGACCGTCGACGGGGCGCTGCCTCCCGGCGTCACCGCGAAGGACATCATCCTCGCCATCATCGGCGAGATCGGCACCGCCGGCGGCACCGGCCATGTCATCGAGTATGCCGGCGAGGCGATCCGCGCGCTCTCGATGGAAGGCCGCATGACGGTCTGCAACATGTCGATCGAGGGCGGCGCGCGGGCCGGCATCGTCGCGCCTGACGAGAAGACCTACGCCTACCTGAAGGACCGGCCGAAGGCGCCAAAGGGCGCCGCCTGGGACGAGGCGGTGCGGTTCTGGCAGACGCTGCGCTCGGACGACGGCGCGTTCTTCGACAAGGAGATCCGCCTCGACGCGGCAAAGCTGCCGCCGGTCGTGACCTGGGGCACGTCGCCTGAGGACGTCGTCTCGATCACCGGCGCCGTGCCGGACCCGGAGGCGATCCCGGACGAGAACAAGCGCAACTCGAAGCGCCGGGCGCTCGACTACATGGGCTTGAAGCCGGGGACGAAGATCACCGACATCGCCCTCGACCGGGTGTTCATCGGCTCGTGCACCAACGGACGCATCGAGGATCTGCGCGAGGTCGCGAAGGTCGTCGAGGGCCGGCAGGTCGCGCCCTCGGTCAGCGCCATGATCGTACCGGGCTCGGGCCTCGTGAAGATGCAGGCCGAGGCCGAGGGGCTCGACCGGATCTTCGTCGCGGCGGGCTTCGACTGGCGCGAGCCCGGCTGCTCGATGTGCCTCGCCATGAACGCCGACCGGCTGTCGCCGCAGGAGCGCTGCGCCTCGACCTCGAACCGCAACTTCGAGGGCCGCCAGGGCTTCAAGGGGCGGACGCATTTGGTCTCGCCGGCAATGGCTGCGGCGGCGGCGATTGCGGGGCGGTTCGTGGATATCCGCGACTGGAATTGATGCCGACGGTTCTGCGCTCCGGAGGTCTGGCATGAACACTGCCGAGGAGCTTCTGATTCAGGCCCGCGTCGCTGACGTAAGCAGCGACGGCGAACGGCTGAGCGTCACGCTCGAGGATGGACGGCGGATTTCCGTGCCGCTGCGATGGTACCCTCGACTGGCCAACGCGACCTCGGCGCAGAGAGCAAACTGGGAAATCGCCGGTGCCGGCTTTGGCATCCACTGGCCGGATGTGGATGAAGACCTCAGCGTCGAGGGGCTTCTTCTCGGCCTGCCGGCGCCCGGCGTCAGCAAGTAGCGCCGTCATCCCGGCCGGAGCGCAGCGGAGAGCTGGGATCCACCCCCCGCGCGGGGCGCTATGGGTCCCGGATAGCCGCTGCGCGGCTTCCGGAATGCCGCCTTACTGCTTCGGTGCGGCCGAGGCCGCAGCTCCCGCCTCGCCCGGCTTCGCCTCGGCGGGCTGGTCCAGCCGCTCGATCTTGGCGTTCTGGCGCAGCTTGAGGACGAGGTCCTGCTGGGCCTTGCGGGTCAGGTACTGCTCGACCTGCTCCTTCATCTCCTCGAAGGGCGGCACGGACTTCACCCGCTTCTCCTCGAGCTTGATGACGTGCCAGCCGAACTGGCTCTTCACCGGCTCCGAGACCTCGCCGGGCGCGAGCTTGAAGGCCGTCTCGGCGAAGGGCTGCACCATGCGGTCCTTGGTGAAGAAGCCGAGGTCGCCGCCCTCGCCCTTCGAGCCCGGGTCGTTCGACAGCTCGGCCGCGACCTTGGCGAAGTCCTCGCCGCCCTTGACGCGCGCGGCGGCCTTCTTGGCGTCGTCCTCGTTCTCGCTGAGGATGTGGCGAGCCCGCACCTCCTCCTCGGGCTTCACGGTCTTGACGGTATCTTCGTAGAGCTTCTTCGCGGCCTCGGGGGTGACGGTCTTCTTGACCTCGCGCTCGAGATACTCGTCGAGGAGGAGCTTGTCGCGGAAGTAGGCGAGCTTGCGCGCGAACTCGGGCGCGTCGGCGATCTTCGCGGCGTCGGCGGCGCGGGCGCCGAGCTTGAGGTCGACCATGTAGCTGACGAGGAGGTCGCGCTTCTGCGCCTCGGTCATGCCGGGCAGCGACAGGGCCGGGTCGTCGGCCGCGAGCGCGAGGTCGCCCTCGGTCACGGTGACGCCGCCATCGGCGCGGGCCACGACCTTGTCGGAGGGTGCCGCAGCTGGGGTCGCGGCCGGCGCCGCAGGCGTCCGAGCCGGGGTCTGCGCCGCGACGCCGAGCGCGCCGGCGAGGCCGAGCGTCACGAGGCTGGCCTGGAGAAAAAGACGGGGCGTCGAACGCATGGGCGCTCCTTCGAAGGCTTTGACGTTCCGGAAATGTCTGGATCGGGCGCCTCAGTGGCGGAGATTTCTGGCGTTTGCAAGGCGCGGGAAGCCGCGGGAATGTCGCGTCGTTCCCCAACCATGATGTGGACAACCGACAGGCGGGGAAACGACAGCTCTTCGGCGTGGCAACCGGGACTCGATCCGGCCCGTTCTCATCGCACCGGGCCGCGGGGCCGCGGCCCGACCCGCCTTCATCACGAAGATGATGCGAGTGGACAATCGACAAAACCGGAGCGGAGCCCTTCACGGCCGGCCCGTCGCCACCGCACGCCGTGTTCCGGACTGCCTTCATCACGCCGGCGATGCGAGTGGACAATGCACAGGTGAGGGACGCATCCTCGCCGTTCGCAGAAGTCCGCGGGAGAGATCGCCGGCATCGCGCCCGGCCGCGTCGCTGGGGAAGCGATACCGGCGCGGAGGGCCAGGTGATAGTTTCGGCTCCGAGACGGGGTGCCACACCTGCGGCGTCTTTGTCCCCGGTACCGGACGGGCAATTTCGTACCTGACCATCAGCTCCCGAACGCCCGCAACCCACTCGGCTGGTCGCAACGTTTGTTTCCCCACTGCGTGACCTGCAGCAGTTTTCAAGGACGCTGGATCGGTCGTCAGAAGGATTTAGGTGAATGATGCCGCACTCCATCAAGACTGCCGTGCCGAACGGCGTCCTTTTCATCGCGGACGCGGGCGGTGGATTAGCGCCTGATCCGATCAGGGGAGTGCCGATCCAAGCGACACGTTCGTGCATCGCAGCGGGGTGTCTGATCGACAGCGAAGGCGAAACCGCGATCACGGTCGGCCCCAGCCGCGCGGTCGATCCCGGTTATTCTCCATCGTTCGATGGTGAGCTGGATACGCCGGCCCGGACCCTTACCGTATCCACCGTCAATCAAGGAAAAATCCTTGCGACGCGCGTGCCGACGGGCAGCACGCGAGTACGGATTTGGGTCAACCATCCCACGTTGCCGGACAACGTGATCATCGGGCTGAATTGACGGTGCGGATCGCGGTTCCGAGACGGGCTGTCATACCTGCGGCGTCAAGGAGTCCGGCACGTCATCGGAGCGTTTCGTGCCTGATGACCAGCTGCCTAACGCCCGAAACCCAACCGGTCGGCCACAGGCCATTTCCGCACTGTATAACGTGCAGTCAGCGGGAGGGCGGATGGATAACCAACGATTGAGGATGGTGTGATGAAGATCGCATCAATGCAGGTCCCGGTTCCGAACTCGCTCTTGTTCATCCGAGATTCGGCGACGCTCGAGCGACCCGGTATCGAAGGCTCGCCCCATACTTGGTCGACTCCGTCATGCGTGGCTGTGAGTTGCATGCCGGATTGCGACGGCGACACCGTAATAACAATCGGTCCAGCAGTGGAGATCGGCAGAGCTGACCCACCTTTATTCGACCGGCGGCTCACCACGCCGAGCGGTGCTGTCATCGTGGAGATCGTCCCAGGCAAAGAGATCCTACGAGCGCACTCGGAACAGAGCAGCACTCGCGTTCGAATCTGGACCGATGGACGCGGCGACACGAGCACCGTCCTGATCGGCTTGGGATAGGCGCACTGCCGAGACGGTCCGATCGGCGCCGCCGTTAGCATGTGGTCGGCTTGGCCGGAGCGCTCAATGCGCCCCGGCCGAGCCTTGATCTGGAGCCTACTGCGTCAGCGTGCAGCCGCTGTCCTGCACGGTCGCGAAGGCCTGGTCGCCCGAGATCGTCGAGAGGTGCTTGTAGTAGTCCCACGGCCCCTTCGATTCCGCCGGCTTCTTGACCTCGAACAGGTACATGTCGTGCACCATGCGCCCGTTTTGGAGCACCTTGCCCTTCTTGGCGAAGAAGTCCTCGACCGGCATCTCGTGCAGCTTTTTCGCCACCGCCTCGGTCTCGTCGGTGCCGGCGGCCTGGATCGCCTTGAGGTACTGGGTCACGGCCGAGTAGGTGCCGGCCTGGACCATGTTCGGCATGCGGCCGGTGCGCTCCTGGAAGCGCTTGGCGAAGGCGCGGGTCTGGTCGTCGAGATCCCAGTAGTAGCCTTCCGTCAGCACGAGCCCCTGCGACGCCTGCAGTCCGAGGCCGTGGACCTCGGCCAGCGTGAAGAGCAGCGCCGCGAGCCGCTGGCCGCCCTGCACGATGCCGAACTCGGCCGCCTGCTTGATCGCGTTCGAGGTATCGAGGCCGGCGTTGGCGAAGCCGACGACCTTCGCCTTCGACGCCTGCGCCTGCAGCAGGAACGAGGAGAAGTCGGGCGCGCTCAAGGGGTGGCGCACGGCGCCGACGACCTTGCCGCCCTTGGAGGTGACGTAGCGCCCGGTCTCGGCCTCGAGCGAATGGCCGAAGGCGTAGTCCGCCGTGATGAAGAACCAGGTGTCGCCACCCTTCTCGACGAGCGCGCCGCCGGTGCCGACCGCGAGCGCCCGGTTGTCGTAGGCCCAGTGGAAGCCGTAAGGCGTGCAGGCCTTGCCGGTGAGGTCCGTGGTCGCGGCCCCGGTCACGATGTTGATCTTCTTCTTCTCCTTGCCGAGCTGCTGGACGGCGAGCGCGACCGAGGAGGTGGTCAGCTCCATGATGGCGTCGACCTTGTCGGTGTCGTACCACTGCCGGGCGAGGTTCGAGGCGACGTCCGGCTTGTTCTGGTGGTCGGCGGTGATGACCTCGACCGGCGCGTTCAGCACCTTGCCGCCGAAATCCTCGACCGCCATGCGGGCGGCCTCGTAGGACCACTTGCCGCCGAAATCGGCATAGACGCCCGACTGGTCGTTGAGGATGCCGATCTTGACCGTGCCGTCCGAGATCTGAGCCTCGGCGGCGAGCGGGCAGAGCAGGAGCGCGGCGACCGCTGCCGACGTTAAAATGCGCATGCGTTCCTCCAGGATCGTTCTTGTGGGCTTGAGAGGCATCTCTCATGGAAGCGCCGGCGCGGCGCGGCAAGTACGACCAAGGTAGGGGCCGGCGGCGCAGCCTCCGCCGCCGCACTTTCGCGTGCCGTTCGGCACGAGCCGAGCGCTGATCGGCGGACGCGCCTTTCGGATGCGCCTTGCGATGATTAGGTCTATAAGGCCGCCCGACTGCTCCCCCCGCCATGGTTCGACGACAGGTTTGAGATGCTAGGCGCTCTCGCGAAGAAGATTTTCGGCTCCGCCAATGACCGCCGGGTCAAGGGCTATCGACCCCGCGTCGAGGCCATCAACGCGGTCGAGCCCGAGATGGAGCGGCTTTCCGACGACGAGCTGCGCGCCCGCACCGAGAGCTTCAGGGCCGAGCTGGCTTCCGGCAAAGAGCTCGACGATATCCTCGTCGAGGCCTTCGCGACCGTGCGCGAGGCGGCGAAGCGGACCCTCGGCCAGCGTCATTTCGACGTCCAGCTCGTCGGCGGCATGGTGCTGCACGAGGGCGGCATCGCCGAGATGAAGACCGGCGAAGGCAAGACGCTCGTCGCGACGCTTCCGGTCTATCTCAACGCGCTCGCCGGCAAGGGCGTGCACGTCGTCACCGTCAACGACTACCTCGCCCGCCGCGACGCCGACTGGATGGGGCAGATCTACAAGTTCCTCGGCATGTCGGTCGGGGTCATCGTGCACGGGCTCGACGACGACGAGCGCAAGGCCGCCTACGACTGCGACATCACCTACGGGACGAACAACGAGTACGGCTTCGACTATCTGCGCGACAACATGAAGTACGAGCTCGCGCAGATGGTGCAGCGCGGGCACAACTACGGTATCGTCGACGAGGTCGACTCGATCCTGATCGACGAGGCGCGCACGCCGCTGATCATCTCGGGGCCGATCGACGACCGCTCCGACCTCTACATCGCGATCGACCAGCTGATCCCGCGCCTCGACCGCTCGCATTACGATCTCGACGAGAAGCAGCGCACGGTGTCGCTGACCGAGACCGGCAACGAGCGCATGGAGGAGATGCTGCGCGAGGCCGGCACCCTCAAGGAGGGCGGCCTCTACGATGCCCACAACGCGACGATCGTCCACCACGTCAACCAGGCGCTTCGCGCCCACACGCTGTTCCAGCGCGACAAGGACTACATCGTCAGGAACGGCGAGGTCGTGATCATCGACGAGTTCACCGGCCGCATGATGCCGGGCCGGCGCTATTCGGAAGGGCTGCACCAGGGGCTCGAGGCAAAGGAGCGGGTGCAGATCCAGCCCGAGAACCAGACGCTCGCCTCGATCACCTTCCAGAACTATTTCCGCCTCTACAAGAAGCTCGCCGGCATGACCGGCACGGCCGCGACCGAGGCCGACGAGTTCCAGGAGATCTACAACCTCGAGGTCGTCGAGATCCCGACCAACATGCCGGTCGCGCGCCAGGACGAGGACGACGAGGTCTATCGGACGGTCGACGAGAAATACAAGGCCATCATCCAGGAGATCGAGAAGGCGCACGCGCGCCGCCAGCCGGTGCTCGTCGGCACCGCCTCGATCGAGAAATCGGAGCTCCTCGCCGAGCTTCTCGCCAAGGGCGGCTACACCCAGATCGATTTCACCGATCCGCAGGCGCTGCAGGAACTCTACGCCGCAGCGCGCGAGGGCCGCACGACCAAGAAGTTCGCCGTGCTCAACGCCCGCTTCCACGAGCAGGAGGCCTATATCGTCGCCGAGGCCGGCGTGCCGGGCGCGATCACGATCGCGACCAACATGGCCGGGCGCGGCACCGACATCAAGCTCGGCGGCAACCTCGACATGCGCATCGCCCAGGAGCTGAAGGAGGTGCCCCCCGGCCCCGAGCGCGACGACAGGGTCGCGGCGATCCGCGCCGAGATCGAGGCGAACCGCGAGGTCGTCCTGCATTCGGGCGAGAAGGCGGACCCGGCCGCGGGACGCAAGGCCGATCTGCCGGGCGGGCTCTACATCGTCGGCACCGAGCGCCACGAATCGCGGCGCATCGACAACCAGCTGCGCGGCCGCTCCGGCCGCCAGGGCGATCCCGGCCGGTCGAAGTTCTACCTGTCGCTCCAGGACGACCTGATGCGCATCTTCGGCTCCGACCGCATGGACGGAATGCTGCAGAAGCTCGGCCTCCAGGAAGGCGAGGCGATCATTCACCCCTGGATCAACAAGGCGATCGAGAAGGCGCAGCAGAAGGTCGAGGCGCGCAACTTCGACATCCGCAAGAACATCCTGAAGTACGACAACGTCATGAACGACCAGCGCAAGGTCGTGTTCGAGCAGCGCAAGGACTTCATGGCGCAGGAATCGGTGCGCGAGACGATCGACGAGATGCGCCACGGCGTCATCGACGACGTCGTCACCCGCCACATCCCGCCCGACGCCTATCCGGAGCAGTGGGACATCGAGGGGCTGAAGGAGGCGGTCGCCAACTTCCTCAACCTCGAGCTCCCCGTCGCCGACTGGGCCAAGGAGGAGGGCATCGCCGACGAGGAGATGCGCGAGCGCCTGCGCAAGGCGGCGGACGAATCCTATGCCGAGCGGGTCGAGAAGAACTCGCCCGAGGTCATGAGCTATGTCGAGAAGCAGGTGCTGCTGCAGTCGCTCGACCACCTCTGGCGCGAGCACCTCGTCACCCTCGACCATCTGCGCCAGGTGATCGGCTGGCGCGGCTACGCCCAGCGCGACCCGCTCAACGAGTACAAATCCGAGGCTTTCGACCTCTTCAACGAGCTCGTCGGGCACCTGCGCCAGAATGTCACAGGGCAGCTGATGCGGATCGAAGTGGTGTTCCAGCCGCCCGAGCCGGAGGGGCTGCCGCCGATGTTCGCCCAGCACCTCGATCCGGCGACCGGCGAGAACGAGCTCGGCTACGCGCAGGGCAGCGGCAGCTTCGGCGGCGCCGGCCCGGCGCTCGGCTTTGCGGCGGCGGAGATGTCCGGCGACACGGCGGTGCTCGAGCGTGACCCGAACGACCCGGCGAGCTGGGGCAAGGTCGGCCGCAACGAGGCCTGCCCGTGCCAGTCCGGCAGGAAGTACAAGCACTGCCACGGGCGGTTCGGGTAGCCAGGCGTCGGCTTGTCCGCCTGCGTGTTTACGTATAGATTACGTAAATGCCCAAGAAGCTGACGATCCAGGTCTCGGACGAGTTCTACGACGGCCTCCAGCGGCGGATCGGGAAGCGCGGCATCGGGCGCTTCCTCGAGGAAATTGCCCGGCCGCACGTGATCAGACCCAACCGCGGCGACCCCGGGTGGGAAGATTGGCTGGAAGAACAATACCGGCAAAAGGCAGCCGAGGAGGCCGCGGACCCGGAATACGCGGCCGAAATGCGTTCCTGGATGGAAACCGGGGTGGACGATGGTCTCCCCGACGATTGGGACGAGTGGCGTAGGCGCTACGGCGACTGGAAACAGAAGAATGCGTCGGGGTGACGTCTGGTGGACGGCGCTTGAGCCGACAGTCGGAGGCGAGATCGGCAAGACCCGCCCGGCGGTCATCATCTCGAACGATCGCTCCAACGCCCAGAACAACAGGGTCCAGATCGTGCCGGTCACGTCGCAGACGCGCCGGATCTACCCCTCCGAGGCGCTGGTTACCGTCCACGGCGGCCTGTCCAAAGCTGTCGCGGACCAGATCCGGACGGTCGATAAGAGCCGCCCTCCGCGCCTTCATGGGGAGGATCAGCGACGCCGAGATGCGGGCCGTCGAGGACGCCGTCCGCCTCCAGCTTGGTCTCGGTTGATCTTCCCGGTTCGTTAACCCTGGCACAGACGCGCGGCGGTGCCCTCCTTACGGCCACGCCCCTTGCGTAGTACTCTGGATCGCATCATATTTTCGTATGAGGCGCCGAGGTCGGCGCTCGGGGGACGCGTGCGCCCCTCTTCACACGAATTCCACGCAGAGAGTTTCTCAAGAGGACTCCCATGCAGCAGTTCAATCCGAATCCCTCCGCCTGGGGCGGCACCGTCGCCCGGACGCAGGTCGAGGTCGACCAGGGCCTGCGCGCCTTCATGCTCGGCGTGTACAACAACATGGTCCTGGGGCTCGCGATCTCGGCGCTCGTCGCGCTCGGGGTCAACAAGCTCGCGGTCGCGAGCGGGCCGGCCGGTGCTGCCGGCCGGATCGGCTCGATCTACCTGACCGAGTTCGGCCGCACCCTCTACACGACGCCGTTGATGTGGGTGGTGGCGCTGGCGCCGCTCGCCTTCATCTTCTTCTTCTCGTTCCGGATGGACCGCATGTCAGCGGCGACGGCACGGGCGACCTTCTTCGCCTTCGCGGCGGTGATGGGCGCTTCGCTCTCGACGCTCCTCATCCGCTACACCGGCGCGAGCGTCGTCCAGGTGTTCTTCATCACGGCCGCGTCCTTCGGGGCGCTCAGTCTGTATGGCTACACCACGAGCCGCAGCCTGTCGGCGATGGGCTCGTTCCTGATGATGGGCCTCATCGGTCTGTTGATCGTGATGCTGGTCAACATCTTCCTGCAGTCGCCGGCCCTGCAGTTCGCGATCTCGGCGCTCGGCGTGCTGATCTTCGCGGGCCTCACCGCCTACGACACGCAGAAGCTGAAGGAGATGTACATCTACGGCGACTACGACGGCGAGGCCGCGGCGAAAGCCTCGATCTTCGGCGCGCTGACGCTGTACCTCGACTTCATCAACATGTTCCAGTTCCTGCTGGCGCTGTTCGGCAACCGCAACGACTAAGCGGCACGCAGGTCGAGAACGCGAAAGCCCCGGCGAGAGCCGGGGCTTTTTCTTTAAGCATGATCCCGAAAAGTGGCTACCGGTTTTCGGAAAAGATCATGCTCAAACAAAGAGTTAGAGCGGGATGACGACTCGACGAGAAGTCATCGCGCTCTGGGTTCAGTTCCTCACCACCTTCAGCGGCTTGTCGAGCACCCGCAGCACGCGGGCAAGCTCGGGGCCGCGCTTCAGGATGATGCCGGAGGTGGCGACGACGCTGTAGGCGCCCTGGCGGCGGGCGAGCTTCGGATCCTTCTCGATGCGGTAGAGCGGCATCTCGGCGGTGCGGCGGTAGATCGAGAACACCGCCTTGTCGCGGCGGAAATCGATCGCGTAGTCGCGCCACTCGCCATCCGCCACCTTGCGCCCGTAAAGGTCGAGAATCTCGCGCAGCTCGGCTCGATCGAACGAGACCTGTCTTTGCGCGGCGATCGGGAACGGCACAACCGAGGCCGAACCGCCGCGCAGCGGCTCCGCGAGCTCACCGTCGCTCAAGCGCGCCTCCGTGAGATGGCTTCCATCATGCCGGCCATGATGGCGGCGCGGCGGGCGCGGTGCAAGCGGCACGCGGGCCCGCCGCAGCTTCGTCCGCTGCATCGTTAACGGCGGGCGCGGCGGCCGCGCGGCGGATTGCCGCGAGGGTGAGCGCGCCCTTCGGCCGCCCGGCGGCATCGACCACCCGCGCGGCGTCGGCGTTCTGGGCAAGAAGCAGCGCGAGCACGTCGCGCAAGGAAGCCTCCTCGCCGATCGTCGGCGCGCTCTCAGGCGCCGCTCCAGGCTCCGCCGCCGCTCCGGCGGTGATGAGCGCAAGCCGCTTCAGGGCGCGGTCGGCACCGACGAAATCGGCGACGAACGCGTTCTTCGGCCCGGCGAGGAGCCGGTCCGGCGGCCCGAACTGGACGAGGCGGCCCTCATCCATGATCGCGACGAGGTCGCCCATCCGCACCGCCTCGTCGATGTCGTGGGTGACGAAGACCACGGTCTTGCCCAGCCGGCGCAGGATGGCGACGAACTCGCCCTGGAGGCGCGCCCGCACCACCGGATCGACGGCGCCGAACGGCTCGTCCATGAGCATCACCGGCGGGTCGGCGGCAAGCGCCCGCGCCACGCCGACGCGCTGGCGCTGCCCGCCCGAGAGGTGGCGCGGATGGCGCGCCAGGAACTCGGCCGGATCGAGGCCGACGAGGCGCAGCATCTCCTCGACGCGGTTCTTGATCTTCGCCTTCGGCCAGCCGAGAAGCCGCGGCACGGTGCCGACGTTCTCGGCAATCGTCATGTGCGGGAACAGGCCGATCTGCTGGATGACGTAGCCGATCCGCCGCCGCAGGCCGACCGGATCGACCTTCATCACGTCCTCGCCCTCGACGAGGATGCGGCCGGAGGTCGGCTCGATCAGCCGGTTGATCATCCGCAGCGTCGTCGTCTTGCCGCAGCCCGACGGGCCGATGAGGACGCAGGTCCGGCCGCTCGGTACGGCGAGCGTCAGCCGGTCGACGGCGTAGCGCGTGCTCCCGGAAAACGCCTTCGAGACCTGCCGAAGCTCGATCATGCCGGGATCTCGTTTTCACCTCTCCCCGCAGGCCGCGGCGCGCGTCTTCATTCGGCGTGTCCTTGAAGCGTTTCAGGCACTGGCGCGCCGCGGCGCGGGCGCCGGCGCCGCGTCCGGGAACTCGTGGGTGAGACGGTCGACGATCTCGCCGACGCCGAAGCGTACCGGGTCGACGGCCGGCAGCTTGTAGTCGTCCGCAAGCCCGTCGAGATAGGCCTGCGCCTCGGCCTCGCCGAGCGCCTTGGTGTTGACCGCGATGCCGACCGGGCGGATCGCCGGGTTGGTCAGGCGTCCGCAGCGCAGCGTCAGGTCGATCACGTCCGAGATCGCCGGCAGCGAGTGCTTCACGCCGCGCATATGGGTCCGGGTCGGCTCGTGGCAGACCACGAAGGCGTCCGGCTGCGCCCCGTGCAGGAGCCCGAGCGAGACGCCGGCGAAGGAGGGATGGAAGAGCGAGCCCTGGCCCTCGATCAGGTCCCAATGCGTCTCCGCGGCATCGGGCGAGAGCCACTCGACGGCGCCTGAGATGAAGTCGGCGACGACGGCATCGATCGCGACGCCCCGCCCGGAGATGAACACGCCGGTCTGGCCGGTGGCGCGGAAATCGGCGTCGAAGCCGCGCGCCCGCATCTCGCGCTCGAGCGCCAGCACGGTGTATTTCTTGCCCGAGGAGCAATCCGTGCCGACGGTGAGGAGCCGCAAGCCTCGCCGCTTCGTGCCTTTGCCGGTCTGGAAGCGCTGGCTCGTGTGGCGCACGTCGAAGAGCTGCCTGCCGTTGCGTTTCGCTGCGTCGCGGATCGCCGGCGTGTCGGCGAGCCGGACGTGGAGCCCGGTCGCGACGTCGAGCCCGGCATCGAGCGCCGCGACGATCACCGGCACCCAGTGCTCGGGCAGGACGCCGCCGGCGTTGACGACGCCGACCACCATGGTCTTGGCGCCGCGTTCCGCCGCCTCCGGGATCGTGAGGTCCGGGATGCCGAGATCGGCCTTGCAGCCCGGGAGCCGAAGCTGGCCGAGGCACCACTCCGGGCGCCAGTCGACGATGCCGTGCGCGGTCTTTGCCCCGAGCGCGTCCGGCACGTCGCCGAGGAACATCAGGTAGGGCGCGGCGATTTCCATGGCGGTCTCCAAGGGTTCGGCGCGGGAGGAGCGACTTTGGCCGCTGGCCGTCCGCGATGCAAATGGGCGGGCGGCGCCGGGTGGCTTCGCGCCCCGGCCGTGGCAGATTGGCGCAATGGATCGTTTCGCCTTCGTCCTGACGCCCGCAAAGCGGGTCGCGCTTCGGCTTCGCCTGAACGAGGCCGCGCCGCTCCTGTCGCTGTGCGCCCTGAGCCTTTTCGCCTGGGCCTTCGTCAAGGTCGCCGGCGAGGTCTTCGAGGGCGACACCGAAAGTCTCGACCGTAGGATCCTGCTCGGGCTGCGCAACCCCAGCGACCTCTCCGACCCGGTTGGGCCGCAATGGTTCGAGGAGGCGGCGCGCGACATCACCGGGCTCGGCGGCCACGTCATCCTGAGCCTCGTGACGCTGGCGTCGATCGCCTACCTGCTGCTCACCCGCAAGCGCGGCGCGGCGTTTCTCGTCATCGCGGCGGTCGGCGGCGGCATGCTGCTGTCGAGCCTGCTCAAGCTCGGCTTCGAGCGGCCGCGTCCCGATCTCGTGCCGCACGGCGCGCGGGTCTACACGGCGAGCTTCCCGAGCGGCCACGCCATGCTTTCGGCCGTGACCTATCTGACGCTCGGCGCGCTCCTCGCGCGGGTGCACCCGGGCCGCGGCATCAAGACTTTCCTTCTCGGCACGGCGGTCGTCCTCACGGTTCTCATCGGCGCGAGCCGGATCTATCTCGGCGTGCACTGGCCGTCCGACGTGCTCGCCGGCTGGTGCGGCGGCGCCGCCTGGGCGTCGCTGTGCTGGTTCGTGGCGCTGCAGCTGCAGAAGCGCGGCGAGATCGAGCGCGCCTAGGCGTTCTGCGCGCGGGTCTCGTCGGCCGCCGCCTCGATGGCTTCCATGTCGGCATCCGACAGGCCGAAATGATGCCCGATCTCGTGCACCAGCACGTGCGTTACGAGCGAGCCCAGCGTCTCCTCATGCTCGGCCCAATAGTCGAGGATCGGGCGCCGATAGAGCCAGACCATGTTCGGGAACTGCCCGGTCATGAGCGCCGCGCCGCCCTGCGCCAAGCCGACGCCGCGGAACAGCCCGAGGAGATCGAACGGGCTGTCGAAGCCCATCTCGCGCAGAGTCTCGTCGTCGGGAAACTCCTCGACCCGGACGACGACGCCGTCGCACAGACGCCGGAAGCGCGCCGGCAGGCGCGCGAACGCCTCCTCGGCGAGACGCTCGAGATCGTCGAGCGTCGGCGCCTGCGCGCCGGCCCAATCGGTCGTTGCCGTCACCACCACCTCGCCTGCACGCCGAGCCAATAGGCGAGGAGGACGACGCCGAGAAGCGACAGCGCGCGGCCGATGCGGCGGCCCCAGAGCTCGGCCGGGTCGGTGGTGCCGCCTTCACTATGCCGGATCGCGTCGCGCCCGGCGAAGTGATCCGCGACGCGGCGGGCCGAACGCGCGAGCGCGGACGATCCGATCGTCTCCGAGTCGCGGGCGGCGCGCTCGAGCGCGTCGCGCGATGCCTGCTGTCGTTCCTCGTCTCTCATCGGGCAGCTCCGTGGCGCAAAGCCTAGCGCATCCACGCCCATTTTTCGCGGACGTTCCACGCGTGTCCGTCCGCACCTCGGGCCCAGCCGGTTTCCGTCACAGTAGGCCATCGAGCAAAGGCCACCCCGGCTCGACCCACGGAACCGGAAACGACAGGAGACCCCCATGAAGACGATCAAGACCACGACCCTCGCCTTCGTCGCCGCGGCGGCCCTCGGCGCCCTTTCGCTCACCGCAGCTCCGGCTCTCGCCAAGGGCCACGGCGGCGGGCACGGCGGCGGACATCACGGCGGCGGGTTCGGCGGGTTCAAGCACGGCGGCCATTGGGGCCACGGCCATTGGGGTCACCGCCGCCACTACGGCTGGGGCTACGGCTACGGGATCGCCGCCTACGCCGCCGATTGCTACCTCGTCCGCCGCTACGGCGCGCTGATCAAGGTCTGCGAGTAACCCGCCGACCGGACAGTAGGCGGCGCCTGGAAACGCAGGGCTCGCATCCCGCGCCCCGCAAGCCCGGCACCAGGCGCCGCATGATCGGCCGCTCTCCCGGCGCCGATCGACGGCCGCTCGCCAAGGGTTGACGTCTCCCCGTCAGCCCGAGCCGGGCGGCCGTTCGCTTCAAGAGCTTTGCGAAGGCTCCACAAGGTGGCATAGGAGCGCCGCGGGACTTGCCCCCGTGTCCTCCACCGCTCTTTCGCGCATGTCCCATCCCGTCTCGCCGCTCGCGCCGAAAGCGCTTGCCGCCCTGCCGCCGATCATTGGGGTCCGCCTCGCGACCGCGGCGGCCGGCATCCGCTATCAGGACCGGGCCGACGTGCTCTACGTCGCGTTCGATCAGGGGGCCGCGGTCGCCGGCGTGTTCACGCGCTCGAAGTGCCCGTCGGCGCCGGTCGACTGGTGCCGCCGGAATCTCGGCGTCGGCGCGGCGCGGGCGCTCGTCGTGAATTCCGGCAACGCCAACGCCTTCACCGGGATGAAGGGCGCGCAAGCGGCGGGGCTGACCGCCGAGATCGCGGCGAAGGTCGCGGATTGCCGTCCCGACCAGGTCTTCCTCGCCTCGACCGGCGTCATCGGCGAGCCGCTCGACGCGCAGAAATTCGACGCCGTGCTGGCCGATTGCGACGAGCGGGCCGACGCGTTCGCCTGGCCCGACGCCGCGAAGGCGATCATGACGACGGACACGTTCCCGAAGCTCGCGACCCGCACGGCGATCCTCGGCGGCGTCGAGGTCGCGATCAACGGCATCGCCAAGGGCGCCGGGATGATCGCGCCCGACATGGCGACGATGCTCGCCTTCGTCTTCACCGACGCGCCGGTCACGGCGGCGGCGCTCCAGCCGCTGTTGAGCCGGGGCGCCGACAAGAGCTTCAACTGCGTCACGGTCGATTCGGACACCTCGACCTCCGATACGCTCCTGATGTTCGCGACCGGAACCGCGTTGCCGCGCGGCGCGCCGGTGATCGACGACCATCGCGACGTGCGCCTGCGTTCCTTCCGCCGGGCGCTCGACGAGCTTCTCATCGATCTCGCGCAGCAGGTGGCGCGCGACGGCGAGGGAGCGCGCAAGTTCGTGACCGTCGACGTCGAGGGCGCGACGAGCGCGCGGTCCGCCCGTCGCATCGCGCTGTCGATCGCCAACTCGCCGTTGGTCAAGACCGCGATCGCCGGCGAGGATGCGAATTGGGGCCGGGTCGTGATGGCGGTCGGCAAGGCCGGCGAGCCGGCCGAGCGCGACAAACTCTCGATCTCGTTCGGCGATATCCGGGTCGCGACCGAGGGCGCGCGCGATCCGGATTACGACGAGGCCGCGGCTTCGGCCTACATGAAGAACGATGAGATCCGGGTGCGGGTCGATCTCGGCCTCGGGCGCGGCAAGGCGCGGATCTGGACCTGCGATCTGACCAAGGCCTATGTCGAGATCAACGGCGACTACCGCAGCTGAGGCGCCTTCTCAGTGAAGGGCGATGAGCGAGACGATCGCCGAAGCGCAGCCCGAGAGGGCAACGAAGCCGACCGCGATCCATAAGGGCGAGCTGCGGCGGAAGTCCCTGGCTTGCTCCCGCGCCAGCTCGAATGTTTCCGATGAGCGGCTCATGGTCATCATGTCCTCCCCGCTTCGGCCCCGCGCCCTTCAGAGTGGCCGCAACGTGCGCCGGAGCACGTCGGTCCGATGTGCGATGGCGCACACGCCAAGCCGGATTCGCAGATGAACGAGCTGTCGGCACAGATGCCGCTCTTGGTCGTCGCGGCGGTGGCGCTGATCGACGCCGACAATCGCGTCCTGATCGCGCAACGCCCGGCCGGCAAGCCGATGGCCGGGCTGTGGGAGTTTCCCGGCGGCAAGGTCGAGTCAGGCGAGCGACCGGAGGAGACTTTGATCCGCGAGCTCGACGAGGAGCTCGGCATCACCGTGAAGGAGGAGTGCCTTGCGCCGCTGACCTTCGCGAGCCACGCCTACGAGGACTTCCATCTTCTGATGCCGCTCTACGCCTGTCGACGCTGGGACGGCTTCGTGCAGGCGCGCGAGGGCCAGGCGCTGAGATGGGTTCGGGCCAGGAGGCTGTCGGATTACCCGATGCCTCCCGCCGACGCGCCGCTCGTTCCGGCCCTGATCGATCTCCTCGGCTAACCGGGATGACGTCTCGTCGAGTCGTTAGATCAGCATCGCGCATACGAAAAGGGCCGGGGAAATCCCGGCCCTCTTGCCTGCTTCCCTCCAGGGAAGGTCAGTCGTTGCACTTCCGGATGCGCTTCGTGACCATGCGGCCGAAATCGTCTTCCTTCTTGATGATAATCGTGCGGCAGCCGACGTTTCCGGTCTCGTAGACGTCGCGGCGGCCGCGGACTTCGACGCGGTCGTTGTCCCAACCGCGATCGCGGCGCACCTCGGTGCGGACCGTGCGGTTGCCGTCCCAGCCACGGTCGCCGCCGGCGCGGAATTCGATGCTCTGGGCCGAGGCGGCGGTGGCGCCGAGGACACAAAGGCCAAGAGCGAGGGCAAGGTTCTTCATCGGTCGATCTCCCAGGGGTTTCGGCTCGTGCAGACGCAACGTTTCAATGCGCGGTCTGTTCCGGCGGGCTTTTCGTTGGTCGGGCCGACGTTAAGCTTGATGAATATTGGATGAATACGCTTCCCCTCCCAAGTTGAAACCCAAGCGCCTGCCGACCGTTAGCCCTGTGGAGCTCGTCCCGTGAAAGGTGGCAAGCGTGCGTCGGCCACTTCTCGGCCTGGTTCTCCTGACCCTCGCCGGCTCCGCGCTGGCGCAGGGCCCTACAGGGCAAGCCGAGCCGCCGAAGGGCGCCGGCGGCAAGGCCGCTCCCGGCCCCTCCGGCCAATCGAAATCCTGGGCCGATGAGGTCCGCTCATCGGTCGGACCGCAAAAGCAAGGTGGCGGCGGCGAAGGCGGTCAGGACAAATCAGGCCAAGGTGGCGACAAGGGCGGCGGGCAAGGCCAGCCGAAGCGATAAGAGCCCGCCGGCCGGCGGACTCTCATGATCTGGCCTCTGCCGAGGATCGCCCTTAGCGGACGACTTCCTTGCAGGTCCGGTTGCCGAGCGAGTCCTGGATGCAGGTCTGCTCGCGGGTCGCCGGCGGGCGCTCCTCGACGATGACGGTGCCGGTGGTGTTCGGGCCGGTCGTCGCGCCGCCGACGACCGTGCCGGCGCCGGCGCCGACCACCGCCCCGACCGGCCCGCCGACGACCGCGCCCGCGACCGCGCCGGTGGTGGCTCCGGCCGCCGCGCCGGCATCGGTCGCGCTTGCGATCTCGGGAAGGGCGAACAGGGCCGCCATGGCGGCCAAACCGATGATGCTCGAACGCATGGTGTCGCTCCTTGCAAAGGTTGCCTCGTGTCGGCACGGAAACGCGAGCGCGGCGCTGCGGTTCCGCTTACGGGCCGGGCCAAGAGCAGCCATGAACAACGGCGGGGCGACGGCGCCCTTTTACTTAACAAATTCTGAACGATCCCCCGATCCGATGCCTGATGCCTGGTTTTGGCCCAACTCCATTCAGGACGAATTCAGCCCGTCCGTGGGACAAAGGGAACCAATGGCCCGAACTCGACTTGTTCGGGGCATGACAGGACTTCGGTTCAGGAGAAAGCCCATGCGCATCAGGAGAAAGCCCATGCGCAACGTTCTTTCGATTGCTGCCGCCGCGCTTGCCGG
>DAINQO010000019.1:0-9596 GCA_036742625.1 Microvirga sp. | reverse complement strand
TCAGGAGAAAGCCCATGCGCAACGTTCTTTCGATTGCTGCCGCCGCGCTTGCCGGCGCGGTTCTGGTCGGCGGCACCGTCGCGGTCCAGACCACACCGGCCGAGGCCGGCGCTTCGACCGGCACCTGGAAATACGGCGCGCCCTATCGCGGCTATCGCGGCGGCTACGCCTACCGCGGCGGCGGCTACGGCTACCGCCCGTACCGCCGCCACGGCGCCGGCGCGGTGGCGGCGGGCGTCGCGACCGGATTGGCGCTCGGCGCCGTCGGCGCCGCCGCGGCGTCGCCCTACTATGGCTATCCGGCCTACGGCGCCGCCCCGGTCTACGGCGGCGACTGCTACCTCGTCGACCGGCGCGGCTACGATGCCTGGGGCAACCCGGTCATTCGGCGCGAGCAGGTCTGCGACTGACCCTCCGTCCCCTCGAAGCGCACCGAGAGAGCCCGCCCCCGGCGGGCTCTCTCTCGTTTGGGTGTTCCGTTTTGTGCAAAACTTCCGTAAGCTGCGCGCGGAGGGCTGGGGGGCTGCACATGCTGCGGTCATGGCCCTCGGAAACCCTGCCCGGTTCACGCCGCGGCGGGGTTTCTTTTTCCGCCCGCGCGCTTTGCGGAACCAAGCCGTACGCTTTCGTGTTGGAGGTGGCCGGATGGTTGCATTGCCCCCTCGCAGCGGCCGGCCAAGGCCCCGCCCGACCGGCACCCCCGGACCGGCGGGGGCCTTTTCGTTGCCAAGCTCAACCTATGTGAATGAGGCGCGATCCGGGCTGCGCGAAAATCGGGATGTCCGGACCGATCCATGGCGGTCCCCGGCCCTCCAGCCGCCGCCCTGCCGGACACTTTCGCCGGTCTCGCGAAACTCCCCTCTCGAGACCGGCGGACCTTCTTTGGGCGCTCGTCGGTGCTCCTACTCCCCTGACTTTCGCTTCGCCCTCCTATGTTCAAAGGGGATACATCGCCCCCTTGACATTCCGCTATCTATTCCTAATCTAGAACAAATGCGGAACAGGCGAATCTTCTGGGCGGCGGCGATGCGGGACCTGCAGCAGGCGCACCCGCCTGCGGGCGTGCACGAGGAACGGCTGCGGGCGGTCGCCGGCTTGAGGGGGGTGTTCGACCTCACCTCGTGGCGCGGGCGCTCGGGGCGGCGCTATGTCGTCGGCGTGCAGCCGCTCACGGAGAGCGACGCGGCCGAGGTATCGGAGGGGGTGATGATCGCCGTCCGGCGCGACGCCGAGCGCGTCGCGCGCCTCGTCGACGTCGTCGCGGCAGAGCCCGCCTTCCGCGCCGCGGAGCGCAAGGCCTGGGCCGCCCGCATGCGCGCCAACGGGGCGACCGAGATGCACGTCCATCGCCTCGCCGACGACGCGCGCGACCGCCGGGCGGTTGTCGCGGATCTCTCCGGCGAGCCCGACCTCGCCGCCCTCACAGCGCCGCCGCGAGATACGCCAGAACCGGGTCGGTGACACCCATCTCGGCCAGATGCGCATGCGTCTGGCGCACGTAGTCGGGATTGGCGCCGGAGATGCCGACGCCGCGGCGCACGAGCCGCAGCAGCTCCGCCTCCGGCAGCCGCCCGGCGTATTGGGCATGGCCCTTGTCGACCACATAGGCGAGGGCCTCGACCTTCTCGCCGCCGGCCAGCCGGACGGCCAGGCGGCGCTCGAGATACACGCCCGTCACCTGCTCGCGCGCCCGCAGATAGGCGATCGTCTCGGCGGCCTCTTCGGGCGCGACGCGGAACGCGACCCCGTGGCAGCGCCCGCCGCGGTCGAGCCCGAGCACGAGCCCCGGCTGCTCCGGCGTGCCGCGATGGACATGGCTGAAGACGCAAAGCGCCCGGTGATAGCCGTGCAGGTGGGCGTGGCGGCGCTCGAGGAACGGGAACCCCGGCCGCCACATCAGCGAGCCGTAGCCGAACACCCAGAGATCGCTCGTGCGCGGGTCGCGCAATTCCGCCATGGTTCGCCGTCTTGGTCTTAGGTGGGCGCACTCGGTCTTCGGGCGCGCGCTAACAGCTACGAGGCGGCGACACAATGCGGGCCGGCGGGAGACATCGATGAGCGCCGCGACGGCGCCGCGCCGAAGCCGGTTCTGGCTGTTCGCGCCGCCGGCGCTGCTGGCGCTCCTCGTCGCGGCTTTGGCGGCGGCGTGGTTCGTGATCCGGGCCCGCACCGGCGACGCGCTCGACGCTTTCCTCGCCAACGAGGCCGCCGCGGGTCGGCGCTGGGACTGCCCGGAGCGCGCGATCGCGGGGTTCCCGTTCCGGATCGAGGTGTCCTGCGCGCGGCTCGCCATCGAGGGCCCGGAAGGCGCGCTTGCCGCCGGGCGCCTGCGCACGGTGACGCAGATCTATCAGCCGCGCCACACCATCTTCGAGCTCGACGGGCCGTTCCGCGCCGCGAGCGGCGGCGTCGTGGCCGAGGGCAGCTGGGACGCCTTGCGCGGCAGCGTCCATACGGCAGCAAATGGGCTCGAGCGCGTCTCGCTCGTCCTCGGCGCGCCGAAGCTGCGGGTCACCGGCCTGCCGGCCGGAGAGGCGATGCTCTCGGCCCGCAGCGTCGAGGCGCACGTCCGGCCCGATCCCGCCGGCGCCGACGCAATCGACCTTGCCGCGACGGTCGCCGGCGCCGCGGTGCCGCCGCTCGACCAGCTTCTCGGCGGCCCGGAGCCGATCGACGCCGACCTCCAGATCAGGGTCACGCAGGCGCGCGCCGGCTTGCGCCCGTCGCGGAGCGAGATCGAGCGCTGGCGCGAGGCCGGCGGGCGCATCGGCCTGACCTCGCTCACGACCGCGAAAGGGGCGCGCCGGCTCGAGGCCAAGGGCGAGCTCGGTCTCGACGAGCTGCGCCGCCCGATGGGCCGGCTCGAGGTCGCGGCGGCCGGCCTCGGCGACCTCCTCGCGACCCTCATGGGCGGGCGCCTTCCGACCGCCCCGGGCGCCGTGCTCGGCGGCCTCCTCGGCCCGCGGCTGCAGCAGAGCCTCGGCGGCGGATCGGCGAAGGACCCCGGCAAGCTTACGCCGCTGCCGGCGATCAGGATCGAAAACGGCCGCATCCATGTCGGACCCCTGACGGTGCCGGGGGTCAGGCTGATGCCGCTCTATTGAGGCGGCGCACACCCGCCTGCATGCGACCGTTCTGACGAACGTTCGCGTCATCCGTCCGGTCTTCCGAACGATATTCAGCGTGCCGGAGTGTCAGAAACGCCTACTCCTCCCGGCGGCGTCCGAAATCCGGCTCCGGCGTCTCCTGGCCGACCGAGATGATGCCGCGGCGGATGGCGCGGGTGCGGGTGAAGAGGCCGTGCAGCGCCTCGCCGTCGCCCCAGCGGATCGCCCGCTGCAGCGAGGCGAGGTCCTCGTTGAAGCGGCCGAGCATCTCCAGCACCGCCTCCTTGTTGTTGAGGAACACGTCGCGCCACATCGTCGGATCGGAGGCGGCGATGCGGGTGAAGTCGCGAAATCCGCCGGCCGAGAACTTGATCACCTCGCCTTGCGTGACGGCCTCGAGGTCGGCTGCCGTGCCGACGATGTTGTAGGCGATGAGATGCGGCACGTGGCTCGTGATCGCGAGCACGAGATCGTGGTGCTGCGGCGTCATCACCTCGACGTTCGCGCCCATCGCGGCCCAGAATTCGCGAACCTTCCCGACCGCCTGCTCGTCGGTGCCGTCCGGCGGCGTGAGGATGCACCATCGATTGTGGAACAGCGTCGCGAAGCCTGAATCGGGCCCCGAATGCTCGGTGCCGGCGACCGGATGCGCCGGCACGAAGTGCACGCCCGGCGGCAGATGCGGCTGCACCTGCGCGACCACGGCGCCCTTGACCGAGCCGACGTCGGAGACGATCGCTCCCGGCTTCAGGGCCTCGCGCATCGCCTTCGTGACCGCCTCATAGGCGCCGATCGGCACGCACAGGATGACGTGGTCGGCGCCGCCTGCGCCCCGCGCCGGGTCGCTCGTCGCCTCGTCGGCAAGCCCGAGCGCGCGCACCCGCGCCAGCACCGCCGCGTCGGCGTCGACCGCGACGATCGCGCCGGCGAGGTTCAATCGGCGGGCGGCGCGCGCGATCGAGGAGCCGATGAGGCCGAAGCCGACGAGCGCCAGGCGCTCGAACAAGGGTCGGTCCCGCGGCGGTCCGAGGCGTTCAGGCATCCGGGCCCGCCCCGCCGGCGAGGAAGTCCTTCAGCGCCGCGACGGCGAGCCGGTTCGCCTCCTCGTCGCCGATCGTCATGCGCAGGCAGTTCGGCAGGCCGTAGGCGCCGACCGCGCGCAGCACGAGCCCGCGCCGCGTCAGAAACGCGTCGGCGTCCTTGGCGCTCAGCCCCGCCTCGGCCGGGAAATGGATCAGGATGAAGTTGCCGACGCTTGGCGTGACCGCAAGCCCGAGCGCCGCGATCTCGCGCGTCAGCCAAGGCAGCCAGCGCTCGTTGTGGGCGACGGCCGCCGCCGCATGCGCCTTGTCGGCAAGCGCCGCGATGCCGGCGGCGATCGCCGGCCCGTTGACGTTGAAGGGCCCGCGGATGCGGTTCACGGCGTCGATCACATGCGCCGGCCCGGTCATCCAGCCGAGGCGCAGGGAGGCGAGGCCGTAGATCTTCGAGAAGGTGCGGGTCATGACGACGTTCTCGGCCGACGCCGCGAGCTCGAGCCCGGCCGCGTAGTCGTTGCGGCGCACGTATTCGGCATAGGCCGCGTCGATGACGAGAAGCACCGTCGGCGGCAATCCGGCGTGCAGGCGCCGCACTTCCTCGAACGGCAGATAGGTGCCGGTCGGGTTGTTCGGATTGGCGAGGAAGACGATGCGCGTGTTCGGCGTCACCTTGGCGAGGATCGCGTCGACATCGGCGGTGAGGTCCTTCTCGGCGGCGACGACCGGGGTGCCGCCGGCGGCGAGGATCGCGATCTTGTAGACGAGAAAGCCGTGCGTCGTGAACACGCCCTCGTCGCCCGGGCCGACATAGGCCTGGGTCAGGAGGCTCAGGAGCTCGTCCGAGCCCGCGCCGCAGACGATCCGGGCCGGATCGAGGCCATGCTTTGCCGCGATCGCCTCGCGCAGCGCCGCCGCCGTGCCGTCGGGGTAGGATTCGAGCTCGCCGGCGGCGCGCCGCACCGCCTCGATCGCCTGCGGGCTCGGCCCGAGCGGCGTCTCGTTCGAGGACAGCTTGTGGACCTTGTCGACGCCCGGCGCGCCGCTCTTGCCCGGCACATAGGCCTCGATCTCAAGCACGCCGGGACGGGGGATCGGGTGAATGGCCATTCTGCTTCCTGATGCTGCAAGCGGCGCACCGGGCCGTCGTCTAGCCGAACCCGACACCGATTTCACGCGAAAGCGTGTTCGGGCTTCACCGCCGCATGCGGCCGCCCGCGCTCTCGATGATGCCGGCGACCTCGCTCTGCCCGCGGTTCCGCGCATGCGCGAGCGGCGTGACCCCGTCCCGGTCCGCAAGGTTCGGATCGGCGCCGGCGGCGAGGACGAGGCGGGCGACCTCCTGATGGCGCTGCCCGCCGTCGCCGAGGATCACGATCTCCAGGAGGCAGGTCCAGCCGAGGTTGTTGACGTGGTTCACGTCAATGCCGGCCGAGAGCAGCAGCGGCACTGCCTCGACATGGGCGCGCTCGCAGGCCGGGATGAGCGCGTTGCCGCCGAACCGGTTTCGGACGGCCAGATCCGGATTCTTCGGCAGCATCATCCTGATGATCTCGGTGCGGCCGCGCGCGCCGGCGAGGAGCCACGGCGTGTCGAGGTTTGCCGCCTGCGCATTCACGCTCGCCCCGGCATCGAGCAGCGCCTTGGCGATCTCGACATGGTTCGCGTCGACGGCGAGGAGCAAGGGAGTGCGCCCCTGCCCGTCGTGCGCCTCGATCGGCGCGCCCGCGGCGAGCAGCCGGCGCACCTCGACGAGATCGCCTGACCCTGCGGCGCGCAGCAGCCGGGAACCAGCGTCGCCGTCAGAGGCGATGGCCATCGGCGCAAGCCCCGCGGCAAGAGCCGCGGCGATGGCAAGAATCCTCAACCACGCCATCAGCCGCCACGGGGCCGCGGCGCACCGGCGTCGAGCCCGTCCGGTCCGAAATGCATGCGCGCAACCCGCGCCGCTGCCGCGGCGCTTTCGCAAGTCGGGCAGGGCCGGGAGGTCGAATACAGGACCGCTCCCGAAAGATCCGCCCTGCCGAGCCGAACCTGAGCGTCGCGGAGCGCGACCCGCTCGGCAAGGGCGTCTGGGTCCGCATTGGTCACGACCTGGCTCGGGCCGTAGCCGACGATGGCTTCGCGAAGGACGACTACCGCCCCATAGGGCTGGTCGCCGGCCGCCACTGCCTCGCGCTTCATGCGGAAGGCTTCGGCGATGAAATGGACACGGTCGCCGGACGCGGTTGCCGCCCGGGGCGAGGCCAGCAGCCCGCCGGCAATCGCCAGGAAGGCGCGTCGGTGACATCGGCACATGCCGGCAGTCTGGGGCCGGTCCGTCCGCCGTGACAAGACTCGTTATCGCCTTTCGCCGACAGCGAACCGCTCGGCGTGGCTGCCGATCTCGGCGAGGTCGGCGGCGGCGAGCGCCGTCTGCAGGTCGCCCGCCGGGACGCTGCCCGGAGCGGCGAGCAGCACCGACAGGCCGCGCGAGGAGCCGGCGCTGGCGATGACCTCGCAGCCGAGAGCGGCGACGGCTGATTGCTCCTTCCCGCCCCAGCGCTCGAAGCTCGCGGCATAGAGCACGACGTCGCGCACGGCGGCGTCGGCGAGCGGCTTCGAGATGACGAAGACCGGCGTGCCGGCCGGGTGGCCGGGGCGCTCGATGAAGGGCAGGCGGGCGATCACCTTCGGGCGCCTCTCCCCGACGAGGTCGCGCCACCAGGCGCCGGCCGAGACGCCCTGGTCGAGGCGGAAGATGCCGAGGTCGCCCCGGGCCGCGGCGACGGCGGCGATCACCGCCGCGGCGCTCTCGTGCGGGCGGTAGGGCACGCTGAAGCCGAAGTGGAAGCGGGCCGTGTCGCGCATCGGCGCGTCGCCGCCCGAGACGTCGGCATGGACCGTAAACGGGGCCTGGACATAGGTGAAGGTGGCGATGATGACGCGCCAGATGCCCTCCGCCGTGTCGAGCGGCAGGAGGCCGGCGTGGCGCGCCGCGAGCGCCCGCATCATCGCCGCCTCGCGGCCGGGGCGAAAGGCGGAGCCCGTCTCCGAGGTCTTCTTGACCGCGATCAGCCGGTCGATGATGTCGCCGCGTTCCATCAGGAGCCGGTGCATCGCCTCGTCGATGCGGTCGATCTCGGCCCGCAGATCGGCGAGCGCCGGCGGCTGGCCGCGCGCTCCCGGTGGCGATTTCGGTGCCATTCCGGCCATGCTTTTCCCCACTCCCGCCGCCATGTTCTCACAATCCAACGGCTCTTAGCCCCGGCGCTTGCGATCCCAAAGCGGCGAACGGCCAAGCTTGTTCGCCTTTTCCGGGCAGGATAGGATGTTCGGCCGTCGTCCGTTATATCGAACAGCCTGATGGCCCATCTCCAACCCGTCGCCCTCGAGCCCCAGAACCAGGCCGACGAGCCGTCGAGCCCGGTCGAGCGCTTCGGGCCGGGCGCGCCGCTGATGCTCGACGCCGGCGTCGAGCTTACGCCATGGCAGATCGCCTACCAGACCTACGGCACGCTCAACGCGCAACGCTCGAACGCGGTGCTCGTCTGCCACGCGCTGACCGGCGACCAGCACGTCGCGAACGACCATCCGGTCACCGGCAAGCCCGGGTGGTGGGATACGATCGTCGGGCCGGGGCTGCCGCTCGACACCAACCGCTTCTTCATCATCGGCGCGAACGTCATCGGCGGCTGCATGGGGACGACCGGCCCGGCCTCGACGAACCCCGGCACCGGCCGGCCCTGGGGCGTCGACTTCCCGCTCGTCACGATCCGCGACATGGTCCGCTCGCAGGCGATGCTCCTCGACCGCCTCGGCATCGAAAGCCTGTTCTGCGTCATCGGCGGCTCGATGGGCGGGATGCAGGTGCTGCAATGGGCGGCGAGCTACCCGGACCGGGTCTTCGCGGCGATGCCGGTCGCGACCGGCGCCCGCCACTCGGCCCAGAACATCGCCTTCCACGAGGTCGGGCGCCAGGCCGTCATGGCCGATCCCGACTGGCGCGGCGGGCGCTATTTCGAGCACGGCGTCGCGCCGCGCAAAGGCCTCGCGGTCGCCCGCATGGGCGGGCACATCACCTATCTGTCCGAGACCGCGCTGCACCGGAAGTTCGGGCGCCGGCTGCAGGAGCGCGAGGCTCCGACCTTCACCTTCGACGCCGATTTCCAGATCGAGAGCTATCTGCGCCACCAGGGCATCACCTTCGTCGAGCGCTTCGACGCCAACTCCTATCTCTACGTGACCCGGGCGATGGATTATTTCGATCTTGCGGCCGACTACGGCGGGGTTCTGGCCGAGGCCTTCCGGGGCACGAAGACGCGCTTCTGCGTCATGTCCTTCACCTCCGACTGGCTGTTCCCGACCCCTGAGTCGCGTGCCCTCGTGCACGCGCTCAACGCCGCCGGCGCCTCGGTCGGCTTCGTCGAGATCGAGAGCGACAAGGGCCACGACGCCTTTCTTCTCGACGAGCCCGGCATGTTCACCGCGGCGCGCGGCTTCCTCGACGCCGCGGCCCGCGAGCGGGGGATCGCGTGAAGAGAGGAGCGACCGCCGCGTCTTCCTCTCCGGCGGGGCGCGGCGGCAGCGCGCCGGTGCCCACGCGCTCCTTTGGAAATCTCGAGCCCGTACCTGCGACCCCCCTCTCCGGCTCTCCCCCGCAAGGGGGGAGAGGGCCGACTGCGCCCGTACCCGCGCCCCCCACCCCCTCCCCTGAACGGGGCGGGGAATCCCGCCGCGACCTTCTCCTCGTCGCCGACATGGTCGAGCCCGGCTCGCGGGTGCTCGACGTCGGCTGCGGCGACGGCTCGCTCCTGGCGCTCCTGCGCGCCCGCCGCGGCGTCGACGGGCGCGGCATCGAGCTCTCGCGCGAGGGCGTCAGCGACTGCCTTGCGAAGGGCCTGCCGGTGATCCAGGGCGACGCCGATACCGACCTCGCCGACTACCCGAACGACGCCTTCGATTACGTGATCCTGTCGCAGACCATCCAGGCGACGCGCCAGCCGCGCGTCGTGCTCGAGAACCTGCTGCGGATCGGCCGGCGGGCGATCGTGTCCTTCCCGAATTTCGGCCACTGGCGCATCCGCTACGAGATCGCGCTCCGGGGCCGCATGCCGCTGACCGAGAACCTGCCGCATGCCTGGTACGAGACGCCGAACATCCATTTCTGCACCATCCGGGATTTCGTCGGCCTCTGCCGCGACATCGGCGCCGGCATGGAGCGGGCGGTCGCGCTCGATGCCGGCGGCCAGCCGATGCGCTTCACCCTGCCCTGGTGGGTGTGGAACATGTTCGGCGAGCAGGCGGTGTTCCTCTTGAAGCGCGGCTCGCCGGCGGCCTGAGCCCGTGAACGATCGGCTCGAAGGTTCGGCGAAGAGCCCACCGTCACGGCCGGCGGCCGAGGTGACGATCCGGGCGACCACGGAGGCGGATCTTTCCGCCGTGCAGGCGATCTACGCCCATCACGTCGCGA
>DAINQO010000018.1:0-29345 GCA_036742625.1 Microvirga sp. | reverse complement strand
CGTGCTCAAGATCGTCGCGATGCCGCTGCTGTTCAAGCTCGGCGGCGTCCTCGTCCCATGTCGATCGAGCAGGCCTTCCGGCGCGTTGCCGGCGAGGTCGGCTCGCAATGCATCCCGCTGGCCGAGGAGCTCGCGCTCACGACCGCCGAGCTGTCCTACCTGGCCGAGCGGCGGCAGGCCTATGAGAACCTCGGCAACCGCACCGGGCTCGAGGCCGTGAAGTCGATCACCACCGCGCTGATCCAGGCGGAGCGCTACGGCACCCCGCTCGGTCAGGCGTTGCGCGTGCTGTCGCAGGAGAGCCGCGACATCCGCATGAACGAGGCCGAGAAGAAGGCCGCGGCGCTGCCGCCGAAGCTGACCGTGCCGATGATCCTGTTCTTCCTGCCGGTGCTGTTCGTGGTCATCATGACCCCGGCGCTGATCCAGGTCTTCGGCTGGAAGTGAGCCTCCGGCCTGCACGGCCGATGTGCCACGTGAAGCAATTCCTCTGATCGGCAGCACGCCATCGTCCCGACGAGGCGGGCGGACGGGCGCAGGCGGGCCTTGCTCCTTCGAAGGGTGATCGGCGGCGCCGATTTGACAGGCGCCGCTCGCGAAAAGCCGGTGCCGGCGACGTGACATCGCTCGACGAAAGCTTAACATCCAACTTGCAGATGACGCTCTCGCCGCCCGATCCGTCGAATCTCGATTTCGAGCGCCGCATGCTCGTGCGGGAGGATGTCGGTCGCGCCTTCTAACAGTTCGTTTGGGAAGCGCTCAGCTCGACCGATTTTCCGGATCTTATCCAGCATCCGGTTCGCGGACGCGACGGCGGCATCGACCTGATCAATCAGGGTGACAGCCGACGAACCGCGCTGGAGTGCAAGTAGCGACTCGCGGGACGATGGTCCCGAAAGCGATTGGCGCAAGGTCGCCTCGGTCCTGAAGGAGACGCTGCCGCCGCATGCGCCTTGGCTCGATCGACAGCGCGCCATCTCGGCATACTGGTTCTGCATCAGCGCGACCTTTGCCAACCAATCCGCCGTGGACCGGCTGAAGGGCGAGATCGAGCGGGACTTCGAGGCGATCTCCAAGCTGCACCCGAGGCTGGATCATCTGGCTCGAATTGTCGTCCGGGTCCGCGGCGGACAGCACTTTGCGAGCGTTCTCGCCCGGCGGCCGACGCTGCGCTACCGATGGTTCGGCGGACTTCCGGCTGGCTTGACGGCGATCGACGCCTACGCCTCGGTGACCGCGCGCCTCCGCAAGTTCCTCGACACGGCGTCCTTGCCCTACTTCTCCTTCGCCGAGTTCGCGCGCGAGAACGGCATTCCGGCTGGCGGCCTCCATCCCGACCCGGACCTGCTTCTCGCCGAACTCATCGAAGGCTCACGGCCGGCGCTGATCGTCGGGGGGCCGGGCGGGATCGGCAAGACGCGCCTTGCGCTGGAGATCGCACGCGCCGCCGAGAGGCAAGGCATGCTCGCCCTCTCTTGCGGACAGCGGGCCGACGATCGTGCCGTCGAGGAGCTCGCGCGGTCCCATATGAAGGCCGCGGACGTCCTGCTCTTCGTCGACTACGCCGAGGCGCAGAACCAGCTCGCAGCGATCGCGGCGGCGATCGAGGCCGCCAATGCTGCCGGGCATCGCCTGCGCCTCGTTGCGACCTGCCGGGCGAGCGCCGTCTCGACCGTGCAGCAGACGCTCGAGGATCTTGGCGTCAGGCGGTTGATGCTCGCCGGGGCGGAGAGCGGCCCGCACGCCGGCGCGTATCTCGATTGGGTCGTCCGGCGCATCCTCGCCCATGGCGGCATCGAGACCATTGCCGGGCTCGCCGCCGTCTGCGCGGGTCTGCCGGTGCTCGCCGCGTTCGCGCTCCATCTGCACGAAGAGCGGCCGGAGACGTTCGCGCGGCTGTTCCAGGGGCTCGCCGGCGATACGAGTTTCGAGCAGTGGGCAGGCAGGCGGATTGCCCTCACGCTCGATCGCCTGGGAGGCAGCCGGGCCGAGCTCCGGCGCCGAACGGCGGAAATCGCCGCCATGCTGCCCTTGTCGGTGCAGGAAACTCAGCGCCTGCGCGTCGCGAACGACGCCGCCTCGGCGATCCTCGACGCCTTCGTTGCCGACGGCTGGTTCGACGACGATGAGGGCGCACTTCTCGCCGCCCACGACGTCTTCGCCGATGCGCTCCTCGCGGCGCATGTGTTCGAGGCCGGCATCCAGCCGCAGCCGCGCGCCCGCGCGATGCTGCGGGAGGCGCATGCTGCCGGCGCGCTCGGGCGCGCGCTGGCGGCACTCGACCGGCTCGCTGGCCATGCCCGGTTCGGCGAGCTCGACGGCGCGGCGCTGATGCGGTCGGTCCGGGAGCAGGATCCGCAGGCGCTCGCCGCCGTGGCGCAGGCGCTGCTTCGCAGCCGCCTTCTCGCGCCGGCGGGCCTGGTCGAGCTCATCGCGGAGGACGCTGCGCTCGCCCGCGAGCTAGCCGAGGACCGCGCCTGCCATGGACCGCTGTCCTATGCGGCGGAGAGGCTCGCGCGCTCGGGCGACGAATCTCTGCGCGCCCGCGGCGCCGTCGTCATCGAGCCGATCCTCGAGGTCGCGCTGGATCGCGACGAGCAGCCGTCGAACCTCCTGCTGCGCCGCGCCTTCGCCCTCGATCCGGATCGCTTCGCGGAGCGGGCGCTCGCCGAGATGAGGCGCGCGCCCGACGATCACCAGACGCACTTCCTGATCGTGGCCTGGCTGAAGGCGGGGAGATCGCCGGACGCCGTCGCGGCGGTCGTGACACGCTGGCTGCGAGCGCACGCCTGGGCCAATCAGAGCACAAGCTTCGTGCTCGGCGCGTGGCTGAGCGAAGGAGGGGACGTCGAAACGGTCCGGCCGGATCTTGCGCTCTGGCTCGATCGCCATGCGGAGATTGCGGAGGCGCGTTACGTCTATTCTGCATGGCTTCATGCCAAGGGCGACTTCGAAGCTATCGCGCCCGGCATGCGTCGTTGGCTTTGCCGGCATGCGGAGATCGAGGACGCGAGCTACGTCTACGCCACATGGCTTGACGGCAACCGCGGCGTCGAGGCCGTCGCGCCGGACATCCGCCGTTGGCTCGATCGACATGGGGAGATCGCCAAGGCAACTTACGTCTACGCTGCGTGGCTCGACGCCAAGGGCGGCGTCGACGCCGTCGCGCCGGACATCCGCCGCTGGCTCGAGCGCCATGGGGAGATCCCCGACGCGAGTCACGTCTATCGCGCGTGGCTCGGGGCCAAGGGCGCGGTCGATGCGGTCGCGCAGGACATCCGCCGCTGGCTCGACCGCCATGCCGAGATTCTCGAGGCGAGCCACGTCTATGCGGCGTGGCGTGGCGCCAAGGGCAGCATCGACGCCGTCGCGCCGGACATCCGCCGCTGGCTCGACCGCCATGCCGAGATTCCCGAGGCGAGCTACGTCTACGCGGCGTGGCTCGGCGCCAAGGGCAGTATCGACGCCGTCGCGCCGGACATCCGCCGTTAGCTCGACCGCCATGCCGAGATTCCCGAGGCGAGCCACGTCTACGCGGCGTGGCTCGGCGCCAAGGGCGGCATCGACGCCGTCGCGTCGGACCTCCGCCGCTGGCTCGACCGTCATGCCGAGGCTCCCGAGGCGCAGTTCGTCTACGCCGCGTGGCTCGACGCCGGCGGCGGCGTCGACGGGGTCGCGCCGGACGTCCGCCGCTGGCTCGATTGCCACGCACAGCGCCAGGATGCGCAGTTCGTCTATCGCGCGTGGCTCGACGCCAAGGGCGGCATCGATGCCGTCGCGCAGCACGTTCGCCGCTGGCTGGAGCTGCATCGGGGCCGAGACGACATCGATCACGTGATGGCAGGCTAGGTCAATGCGGGCGGGACCTTCAAGATTATCGAAGAACTCGCCTTCGCCTGGCTTAGGCGCAACCTCAAACGTCCCGAGCCGCTGCACCTGCTGAAGTTCATCCTGCGGCAGCCGAACCTGCCGCTTGGCGTCGTGACGGACGCGGCAGCCTGGTGCCAGATACACGCAGCTAATCCTGAGTGCATCACGCGGGCCGGAACACTGTTGACGCGCCATGGAAACGGCGATGCGCGCGCGCCGCTGACCGACATCGCCTTGGACGTCCTCGAGCGGATCGAGCCGGGCGATCTGGCCAACGAATTCATCCGCGCCGCAATCATCGCCACGATCGGCCAGACGGCATGGATTCAGAACGCTAACGGTGACTTCAAGGCAACGCCGGGCCTCAGGCTTCGCGCGGTCCACGCCTACCTCCTGCAGGAGAGCGACATGTACCGCCCGGGCCTTTACGTCCTGGAGCCCAGGTTCATGCGGAAGCCGCCCCTCGTCCATCACTTCGCCCACCTGGTGGAGAGCGGAGCCCTGGACCGCAAGGCGGACCGCGACAAGATCGAGCAGTTCGTCCGATGGCTCGCGACGTGGCCGGCGGACGAGAAGCCGCGCATCGCCGGCGCGCTCACCCGCCTGGCCAAGTTGCTGTACCGCCCCGACCTCGCCCAGCGGGTCGGCTTCCCGAACCCGAACGATGCATCCGCGCCGATTGCGGATTCTCCTGAGGCGCGCTGACGAGCGCCACTTCGGCCGAGGCGCTTCAAGCGCGTCAACCTCCAAGACACGCGCGTGACTGGCGTCAGGACTGCGGCGGCTGTCGGACAACCTGCAGAGCCGGTTTACGCCGTCGCTCTGTCCCACGTGGCGGCCGCATCGAGGGGCGACCGGGGCTCGGTCGAGTCAGTAGTGGCCGCGCCGGCGTGGGAAGTAGGGAGGCGGATGGCCGAGCTCATGGGTGCGGCGGATCGAGCCCGGCACGTCCTCGGTCGCGTAGGCGACCCCCGTCCGGGTGGTGACGGCGGCGATGCCGTCGTCGAGCACCGGCCCGCCGGGGCCGAAAGCGAGCGGCGGGTCGCCGGGGCCCTCGAGGCTCGGATCATCGGGCAGGGCGACGGCCCCAAATCCCACGCCGGAAGCCGAAGCGAAGCCGGCGTCGAAGCGCCGCCAGCCTCGGCCCGGATGATGATGCCAGCGGACGGCTCTCGAGATCGCGGCGAACCTGCCGGGGACGACCGCCCGATGGCCGCGCCCGGCGACGCCGTGGCCGATGCCCGCGTGCCGGACGCCGTGGCCGATGCGCGCCTGCCGGACGCCGCGGTGCGAGAGTGCTGTGCGGGACACCCCGGCCCGGACCGCGAGCGCGAACCGGCCTTGCCCGGCCGAGAAACCGCTCCACCCCGGGCCGCCGTGCGAGACTCCGGAGGAGCGCAGGCCGCCGCCGCGAAAGCCGCCGCCGCCTCCGCGGGCGAAGGCGCCGTCCGAAATCACGATGGCGGCGACAAGTGTCGCCAGGAGCGCGATCCGCTTCATCGTCGAGACCCTTCCCGGGCGCGCGAGCGCCCATGCCGAGTGAGAGGGTCCTGAGCCGCCGCGCGCAGGAGGAGGCCAACCTTCGCAGAAGGTTAAGCCATGGTGAAGCGGCGCCTGACGGCGTGGTTAAGCGGCGGCCCCGGCTGGGCACGCCTTCGTCGCCCTGTCCGCCGCGGCGGCGGCATCGAGGACGCCGTAGCCGAGCCGCTCGTCCCACCGCGGCCCGCTCGGCTTTCTGGCCGTCGTCCGCAGCGCTTCGCGCAGCTGTGCCGGCGAAAGCGCGCTCGGCGGGCAGGCGGTTCGGATCGCCGCGACGACGCCGGCGGCAACGCCGCAGGCGGCGCTCGAGCCGGTGCTGAAGGTGTGCGCGTCGGCGTCCTCGCAGAACTGGCTCGGCGCGCACAGGTCCGGCTTCTCGCCGGCGCGCTCCGGGTCGTCCGGCGACAGCTCCTCCTGGCCGGGCCCTTGCGACGAGTAGCCGAGCCACAGCCCGTCGGTCCGCACCGCGCCGACGGTCAGCACCTTCGGATGCGAGTTCGCGCCGACGATCGTCCGTCCCGGGCCGGCGTCCCAGTCGCAGCGCGGGCTCGGGCAGAACTGGCCGCAATTGCCGGCCGCGAACACCACGTCGTGGCCGCGGCCGTCGATGAAATCCATCAGCAGGTTGATCGGATGCAGCGGATTGGCGCTGTAGTTCCCTTCCGGGTCCTGCGAGCGGCTGAACAGGCCCCAGGCGTTGACGAAGACCCATGGCTCGCGCCAGTAGCCGAGATAGCGCTGCAGCTCGATGTCGAGCAGCATCTGCTGCACCGCCGCCTGCGCGTCGCTCATGAAATGGCCGACGGTGCCGATCCGGTCGGGCACGATGCGGCAGTCGAAGATGCGCGCCTCGGGCGCCGCGTGCAGCACGTTGCGGGCGACCATCGCGCCGTGCCCGCGCTTCGTCGTGCCGGGCGGGTCGCCGCCGTTGATCCAGCCGCCGCCGAAGTTCGGGGTCAGCGCCGCGTCGAGGCCCTGGTCGACGACGACGACGTTGACGCGCTCGCCGGTGCAGCCGCCGTCTGCGAGGTGCTCGATGCCGATCAGCCGCCCGGCGTCGCGGCGCGTGCCGAAGATCGGGCTCGTTGCCTCGGACAGGCACCAGTGCTCGGCGAAGTCGAGGCGCAGGTCGACGCCGACGATCGGCTTCTCGACACCGACGAGCCACTTCTCGAGGAAGGCGAGGAACTCCGGGCCCCATCTCGGATCGTCGAACTCGTAGGCGAGGAGCAGGCGCGAGAGGTCGAGTTCTCCGGGCGCCACCTTGCCGACGTCCAGCGCCGCCGCGGCGGCGGCAGCGTCGCCCTTGCCGGGCAGGTCGCCGACAAAGCGCCATCGCGGCGCCGGCAGCGACACGTCGAAGCTCGTGCCGGCGAGATGCCGGAAGCCGGCCTTGGCGAACTCCTGCTGGAAGAAGCCGATGATCGCCTTCACGTCGCCGCGGCGGTAGAGCTCGAGCAGCTCGCCTTGCGGCAGAAACAACGCGTAGTAGCGCCGCGGCGGCTCCTGCGCGCCTGACGGAGACTTGCCGGACGGATCGGCCATTGCCGTTCACTCCGCTTTAACGCTCCTGCCGCGAGGCAGGTGGGCCATAACGCGCATGCGCCTTGCGCCGATGCGCCGGCAGGCAGCATATTGCGGCGACGCTGCCGTGAACAGCCGGGACCCTCGAAGAGCGAAAGTACGATCCGCGATGGTTCCGGCCCGCAAGGAGCGCAGCGACAGACCCCGTGCCGGCCGCGACGGGCGCCGGCTCGCGGCGATCGCCTTCACCGACATCGTCGGCTACTCGATCCTGATGGCCTCGGACGAGCGGCGCACGCACGCCCGATGGATGTCGATCCTCGAGGAGATCATCCGTCCGCAGGCCGCCAGGCACCATGGGGTGATCGTCAAGTCGACCGGCGACGGCGTACTGGCGGAGTTCCCGAGCGCGCTCGACGCCGTCGAATGGGCGCAGGCCGTGCAGGCCGCGGTCGCCGAGCAGCGCGAAGCTGAGGGCGGCGAGGACCTCATCGCGCTCAGGATCGCGATCCACATCGGCGAGGTGGTCAGCGGCCGCAGCGACATCTACGGCGACGGCGTCAACCTGGCGGCGCGGCTGCAGGAGCACGCGCCGCCCGGCGGCATCATCCTGTCCGAGACGGCGCGGGAGCTTCTCAGGGGCACCGTTGGGTCCGCCGCCCGCGACCTCGGCCTCCTGCGGCTGAAGAACTTCGAAGGGCCGGTGCGCGCCTATGCGCTCGATCCGCCGACGCCCGCCCTTGCCGTTCCGCTCTCGACGCTCGAGACGACGCTTCCGTCGATCGCGGTGCTGCCGTTCTGGAATCTCGGCGGCGATCCAAAGAACGAGTACTTCGCCGACGGTATAGTCGAGGACATCATCATGTCGCTCGCCAGCCTGCGCGAGCTGATGGTGATTTCGCGTGCCTCCACCCTGTTCTACAGCGGGAGGCAGCCCGATCCGCGCGAGGTCGGGCGCGCGCTCGGGGTGAGATACGTCCTCACCGGCAGCATCCGCCGATTCGCAAGCACGGTACGTGTCTCAAGCCAGCTCTGCGAGGCGGCGACCGGCGCGGCGCTCTGGGCCGAGCAGATGGAGGTCAGGACCGACGAGCTCTTCGAGGTCCAGGATCGCATCGTTGCGGGCATCGTCGCCGGCATCGCCCCGAACGTTCGCAGCGCCGAGCTGCAGCGAGCGATGCGTAAGCGGCCTGAAGTGTTCACCGCTTACGATCACACGCTGCGCGCGCTCGATATCATCGGCAGCCTCGATCGTTCGGCCTTTCAACAAGCGCGCGCGTTTCTGCAGCAGGCCATGGATGAAGCTCCCAAGTTCGCCATGGCGTTCGCCTGGGCGGCACGCTGGCACAGCATCCATGTCGGGCAGGGCTGGTCTCAGGATTGGAAGGCAGATGCGAACGAAGCCGCGCGGCTCGCGCTCCACGCCATGGAACTCGACAAGAGCAACGCCCTTGCGCTCGCGACCTACGGCCACGTGCGCTCATTCCTGTTCCACGAATGCGAGAGTGGCCTCGTCTATTTCGATCGTGCGCTGAGCGCCTGTCCGAACTTTTCGCTAGCCTGGATTCTGTCCAGCGGCACTCTTAGCTATATGGCTCGCGGCAGGGAGGCCGTTGAGCGGGCAGAGCGCGCCGTGCGTCTCTCGCCATTCGACCGTAACCTGTATATCTATTACGGCTTCCTCTCGATGGCGCATTACGCCGCTGGGGCCTACGAGGAAGCTCTGAAATGGGCGCGCGTGTCGGCGAGTGAGAACCAGGCCTATACTTCAACGCTCAGGGTCCTGGCCGTCGCCCTCGCAGCGCTCGATCGCGTCGAGGAAGCTCGCGAGATCGGCGGCCGATTGTTGGCTCAGGATCCGAGCTTCCGGGTCAGCACATACGCGCGAACCCGAAATCCGTTCTGTGACCCGACACTGAGCGATGCCTGCCTGTCGCATTTGCGCAAGGCCGGATTGCCGGAGTGAGACGACGGCCGGTCCGACAGCCCGGCACTGAAACAAGGAGGATACCATGCGGGGCGGAATTGGACCGGCTGACGCAATGGACGCCATGGATGCAATGGACGCCATGGACGCCATGGATGCGATGGGTAGCGGGGGTGGACGCGGCGGCAGTCCGCTCGTGCGCGCGATCGGCGTGTCGCCGGCGCTCAGGAAGGAAGCGCCGGAGACTTGGTTCCACGGCCACAAATGGCCTCCCGGCGACGTTCTCGACGGCAGCTCCGCCTGGGGCAAAAGGCTCGGCAACGTCGCCTTTCCGGACGGCGCCTGGTCTTCGCGCCTCCTCGCCATCGCGGCGATCGGCGAGTTCGTGCAGGCCAAGGACGCCGACGGCAAGACCTGGACCGACTTCGCGCTTCCGGACTATCGCGACTATCCGCTCGCCGACGAGCTCGACGAGCTCGCCGAGCTGATCGAGTACCGGCCCGGCGTCATGGGCGAGGCGCTCGCCCAGCGCAACAACATCCCCGGCTATTTCCGCGAGCTGTTGAGCTTCTCGCCGGGCTCGCACCCGAAGACCACCCGCATCGTCACGATCGCGATGCAGATCGCCCAGTTCCAGGCCCTCTGGCATAAGGCCTACTGGAACCGCCCGCGGCCGTCGCAGCTCTACCCGGTGCTCTTGCCGCCGATCGACGTTCCCGGGCATGCCGCCTATCCGAGCGGGCATGCCACCGAGGCGCACCTCCTGGCGCTGGTCTTGGAGGAGATCCTGCCGGACGAAATCAAGACGCTGACCGCTGCCGGCGCCGCAAAGCCGAACCCGCCGCTGCCGCCGACGCAGGCGATGGCGCAGCGCATCGCGCGCAACCGCGAGGTCCTCGGCCTGCACTATCCAAGCGACTCGCAGGCCGGGAAGGATCTCGCTGACTTCACTTTCCCGCTGCTGATGGCGTGCGATCAGGTGTCGCGGATTCTCGACGCCGCGAAGGAGGAGTGGGAGGCGCCGTGAGCCGGTCCGGCTGAGGGGTCTATTCCGTAGGCGTCGACTCCGCCGGCTTCGCCGCGGCGGCGCGGACCTTCGTTGCCTTCGCCGGCTTCTTGTCCTCGGCGCTCTTGATCGCCTTCCAGCTGTTCGGCTGGGCCACCATGGTCTTCAGGGTGGTGAGGTTCGCGGCGGCCTCGGCCGGCGGGAGGTCGCGGCGGAGCACCTCCTCGGCGTCGGCGAACTTGCCCTCGAGCCCGAGCACGAGGGCGAGGTTCTGGCGCACGCGAGCGTCGGCCGCCGGCGTCGCGGCGGCGGCTCTCAGCGTCTTCTCGGCGTCGGCGAGGCGCTTCGAGAGCGCGTAGGACAGGCCGAGATTGGACAGCACCGTCGGCTCGCCCGGGGCGATCTTGAGCGCTGCCTCGTAGTAGCGCTGCGCCAGCGCGTGGTCGCCGAGCTGGTCGGCGACGGCGCCCTGCGCCGACAGGATGCGCCAGTCCGGCTTCTCCGGCAGATGCGCCCGGCCGAGCACCTCGGACGCCTCCTTGTAGCGGCCGGTATCGGCAAGCGCCTTGCCGTAGGCCGCCAGGAGCGGCAGGTCCTTGGGATTGCGGATCGCCGCCTGCTGCAGGACGGCGACCGCCTGGGCGTGCTGGTCGCTCTGGCGCAGCGCCGCGGCGTAGCCGATCGCGGCGGCGCCGTCGCCGGGATTGGCCTCGAAGCGTGCGGCCCAGGCCTGCGCGTCGCGGCGCCCCGCCTCGACCGGCCCAGTCGAGCCCGTGACGTCCGCCGGCCCCCGCTTCAGGCATCCGCCGGCTGCGAGCGCGACGAGGGCCGCCGCCGCGAGCATGCGCAGGGGATGGGATCGTGACGCCATGGCGCAACTCCGGGAACCGCCGCTTCGCCTCCCGTCGTCAATACGGCGTTAACCCTAAGCGAGCGTTAACCGCGTCCTTGCGCTCAAATCACGGAAAAGCCCCGCCGAGAGGGCCCGGCGGGGCTTTGCAGTCACGCGGCGCGCGGCGCTATTCGCAGACGGTGCGGCGGCGCATCTCCCAGCCGTAGCCCGGGACGAAGACGCGCCGGCGCTCGACGAAGCACTCTTCCGCCTCCGGCGGCGGCGCGACATAGACCGGCGCCGGGACGGGACGCGCATTGGCGGCAATCGCGGCGCCGACGGCGACGCCGCCGAGAACGCCGACCGCGGCCGCCGCGCCCGGCGACCAGCCGCGGCGATAGTACCAGTCCGCCGAGGCGGGCGCCGAAAACGCCGTCGCCGCCGCAAGGGCGAGCGCCGCGACGGCACAAGACCTGTTCATCGAAAACCTCCGATCATTCCCCCAAGGAGGAGAGGTTAGCGAGACATTTCTGGATTTTTCCTGAATCCCGCAAAGGCCGGCATCCGTCGTTGCGGCACGGTGCGAACCCGGCTACCTGCGAGGCCCCGTCGCTCCCCAGAATCCCCATGCCCCATCCGCTTCTCGCGCCGGACGATGCCGGCGCCGTTCCGATCCGGCTCGTCACCGAAAAGGGGCTCGAGGCCGGGATGGCGGGCCTGTCGGACACCGGGCGCGCCTTCGCGGCGGCGCAAGGGTTCGAGGCGAAGGCCGGCGCCCATTGCCCCCTGCCCGGCCCGGGCGGAGCGCTCGAAGCCGTGCTCTTCGGAATCGACGAGCCCGGGGCGAACGGCGCCGATCGCTTCCTCGTCGGTAAGCTGCCGACCGTGCTCCCGGCCGGAACCTACCGCTTCGCGGCGTCGCCCGCCGAGCCCGAGCTCGCGACGCTCGCCTGGCTCCTCGGCGCCTACCGCTTCGAGCGCTACCGCCAGCGGCCGGCAAAGCCCTGCCGGCTCGTGCCGCCGGCCGGCGTCGACGCCGAGGAGGCGTCGCGCATCGCCGCGGCGACGGCGCTCGGCCGCGACCTCGTCAACACGCCGGCGAACGACCTCGGCCCGCAGGAGATCGAGGACGCGGTGCGGGCGCTCGCGGCAAAGCACGGCGCCGCGGTCGAGGCGGTGGTCGGCGACGACCTCCTCGCCCGCAATTTCCCGATGATCCACGCCGTCGGCCGCGCCTCGCCGCGCGCGCCGCGCCTCGTCGACTTGTCCTGGGGCGACGCGGCGGCGCCGCGCGTCAGCATCATCGGCAAGGGCGTCGCCTTCGACACCGGCGGCCTCAACCTCAAGCCCGACGCCTCGATGGCGCTGATGAAGAAGGACATGGGCGGCGCCGCCGCCGCGATCGCGCTTGCCGACATGGTCATGGGCGCCGGGCTCAACGTGCGGCTCCGCCTCCTCGTCGCCGCGGTCGAGAACGCGGTGTCGGGCAGCGCCTTCCGGCCCGGCGACGTGCTCCAGAGCCGCAAGGGCCTCTCGGTCGAGATCGGCAACACCGACGCCGAGGGACGCTTGATCCTCGCCGACGCGCTCGCGCTCGCCGATGAGGACGCGCCCGAGATCGTGGTCGATTTCGCGACCCTCACAGGGGCCGCGCGGGTCGCGCTGGGGCCGGAGCTGCCGCCGTTCTACAGCGACGACGAGGCGCTCGCCGGCGATCTCGCGCGGCTCGCGACGGCGGTCAACGACCCGGCCTGGCGGATGCCGCTGTGGCGTCCCTACGCCAAGCTCCTCGAGTCGAAGATCGCCGACCTGAATCACATCTCGGGCGGGCCGTTCGCCGGCTCGGTCACGGCGGCCCTGTTCCTGACGCGCTTCGTCGAGAGGGCGAAAGCCTACGTCCATTTCGACATCTACGCCTGGAATCCGGCGCCGCGGCCCGGGCGGCCGGAGGGCGGCGAGGTCCAGGGCGCGCGTCTGGTCTACGCGCTCTTCAAGGAGCGTTACGGCGCCGGCCCTTGAGCCGGTTACGCACCGTTACGGAATCGCGCTACACTCGACGCCATGACCTTCGACCGCCGCATCACGCCGGCTCGCGCCGATCTTGCCGACGAGCGCCTGCGCGGCACCGTCGCGGCGCCGCGCTTCTCGACCGGTGCGGCAAGGCGCGTCGTCGCGCCCGCGACGCCGCTGCGCCCGCATCCCTCGCCCGAGGTCGCGATCGACACCGAGGCGCTCATGGGCGAGCGCGTCACGGTCTTCGACGAGCATGAGGGCTTCGCCTGGGGCCAGCTCGAGGCCGACGGCTATGTCGGCTACCTCTCGAGCGAGGCGCTCGGCGACCCCGAGCCGCCGCCGACGCACCGGGTCGCGGCGCTGCGGACCTTCGTCTATCCGGGGCCGAACTTGAAGCTGCCGCACCGTTGCCATCTCAGCCTCGGCGCCGCTGTCACCATTATCGGGCGCGACGGTGAGTGGGCCTGCATCGGCGACACGCGCTTCATCTTCGCGGCCCATCTCGCGCCGCTCGACGCCCATGAGCCGGACTTCGTCGCCGTCGCCGAGCGCTTCCTGGGCACGCCCTACCTGTGGGGCGGCAAGACCAGCCTCGGGCTCGACTGCTCGGGCCTCGTCCAGCTCGCGCTCGCGGCGGCCGGCATCAAGGCGCCGCGCGACACCGACCTGCAGGAGAAGGCGCTCGGCCGTCCCGTCGCGCTCGCGCCGGATCTTTCCGGCCTCAAGCGCGGCGACCTCATTTTCTGGAAGGGCCACATGGGCGTGATGCTCGACGCCGCGCGCCTCCTCCACGCCAACGGCCACCACATGGCGGTCGCAATCGAGCCGCTCGCCGAGGCCGAGGAGCGCATCCGGCTGAAGAGCTTCGGGCCGATCGTCGCGGTGAAGCGGCTGGGCTGCCTGACGGCGTCCGACCTTACCTCCGGGGCCATCCCGGACGGGCGAAGCCCGATCCGGGATCCATAGCGCCGGCGCCTGGGTGGATCCCGGCTCGCCGCTTCGCTGCGGCCGGGATGACACGGGTGAGAATCCTCAATACCCCGTCTTCGGATCGACCACGTTGCGCAGCGGCTCGCCGCGCTCGAGGTTGCGGATCTGCCCGGCGATCTGGACGGCGATCGACTCCGGGTCGCTCATCGCCGCGTTGTGCGGCGTGATGGTGACCGCGGGGTGGGTCCATAGCGGCGACTCGGGCGGCAGGGGCTCGGTCTCGAAGACGTCGAGGGTCGCGGCCTTGAGGGTGCCGTCGGAGAGGCAGCCAAGGATGTCGGCCTCGACCTGGAGGCCGCCGCGGCCGGCGTTGATGACCACCGGCCCGCCGAGACGCCCGTCGCGGGCGAGGCGCGCGAAGACCGAGCGGTTCAGGATGCCGCGCGTGTCCTGCGTCAGCGGCAACAAGCACACGAGGATGTCGGTGCGGGCGAGGAAGCGGTCGAGTCCTTCCGCGCCCGAAAAGGTCGCCATGCCTTCGATCGAACGCGGCGAGCGGCTCCAGCCGGCGACGTCAAAGCCCATCACCGCGAGCTTCCTGGCGGCGTCCTGCCCGAGCACGCCGAGCCCCATGATGCCGACCCGGACGTGGTGCGCGCCGGGTTGAAAGCGGTCGTCGAGCCACAGCTTCTGCCGCTGCTGCGCGTCATAGGCCCGCTGGCGGCGCAGATGCATCAGGCAGTGCAGCACGACGTACTCGCTCATGCGGTTCGTCAGGTCGTCGTCAACGACGCGCACCACCGGCACGGCCGGCAGCTGCGGGTCGCCCATGAGATGGTCGACCCCGGCGCCGAGCGAGAACAGCACCTGCAGGTTCGGCAAGGCCGCGACGCTGCCGGGCGGGTGCTTCCAGGAGGCGACGTACCGGATTTCGGCGGGGTTGAAGGGCTCGCCCAAGGCGACGACGGCGCGTTCCGGCATCAGGCGCCGGAAGCGCTCGGTCCAGGGCTCGGGCTGCCACTGCGTAATGGCGACGAGGAGGCTCATGCGATGCGCTCGACGACGACCGGCCTCGGCGGGACGGCTTCCTCGCCCAGCCGGTAGGCGCGGCGCAGCATCGCGGCCGCAATATCGAGATCGCCTTGCAGGCGGGCATGGGCGATGGCGAGCGGCCGCTCGCCGTCGACGCGCTCGCCGACTGCCGCCATCTCGGTCAGCCCGACGGCATGGTCGATCGCATCCTCGGGCCGGGTGCGGCCGCCGCCCTTGGCGACGACGGCGAGGCCGAGCTCGCGCGTCGCGATCTCCTGCACGACGCCGGCGCGCTCGGCGTGGATGGCGGCGACGATCGGTGCCGCCTTGAGGTGGCGCTTCGGATCGTCGAGGAGGTCGCGCGGCCCGCCGAGCGCCGCGACCATGCGTCCGAAGGTCTCGGCGGCGCGGCCCGACGACAGCGCTTCCTCGATCCGGGCGCGGGCCTCCTCCACCGTCGCGGCGAGGCGCCCGAGAAGCAGCATCTCGGCCGCGAGCTCGACCGTCACGGCATGGAAGCGCGGCTCGCGCCGGCGCCCGGTCAGATGGTCGAGCGCATAGGCGACCTCGACGGCGTTGCCGGCCGCCGAGGCGAGCGGCTCGTGCATGTCGGTGAGGAGCGCCGTCGTGGCGAGGCCCGCCCCGCGCGCCACGTGCACGATCGCCTGGGCGAGCTCGCGGCCGCCCTCGATGTCGGTCATGAAGGCGCCGGTGCCGAACTTCACGTCCATGGCGAGGCCGTGCAGGCCGGCCGCGAGCTTCTTCGACAGGATCGAGGAGGTCAGGAGGTCGAGCGACTCGACCGTGCCGGTGACGTCGCGGATGGCGTAGAGGCGCCGGTCCGCCGGCGCGAGCTCGGCCGTCTGGCCGATGATGGCGCAGCCGGCCTCGCGCACCACGCGGCGAAACGTCTCGAGGTTCGGCTGCGAGACGTAGCCCGGGATCGCGTCCATCTTGTCGAGCGTGCCGCCGGTATGGCCGAGGCCGCGTCCGGAGATCATCGGCACGAAGCCGCCGCAGGCCGCGACCGCGGGCGCGAGCACGAGGCTGACGGTGTCGCCGACGCCGCCGGTCGAGTGCTTGTCGAGCACCGGCCCGGGCAGGTCCCAGGCGAGCACCGTGCCGGAGGCGGTCATGGCCCGCGTCAGCGCGACGCGCTCGGCCGTCGACATGCCGCGGAAGAACACCGCCATGGCGAAGGCCGCCGCTTGGCCCTCGGACACCGTGCCGGCGGCGAGCCCGTCGATGAAGTGGGCGATCTCCTCTTCGGCGAGCGCCCGCCCATCGCGCTTGGCGCGGATGATCTCCTGGGGGAGGCGCTTCCGCGATCCGCTCACTCCCGCCCCTCGATTGCGGCGACGAGCGTGTCGTAGAGGGCGCTGGCGCCGATGCGGAAGGTCTGCGGCGTCGCCCAGCCCTCGCCCATGACGCGCTCGGCGAGGTCGAGGTAGTCGCGCGCCGCCGCGAGCGTGCGGATGCCGCCCGAGACCTTGAGCCCGACCGGCCGGCCGGCGTCGCGGATCGCCTCGAGCATCGTCTCGGCGGCTTCAGGCGTCGGCGGCGCCGCCTTGCCGGTCGAGGTCTTCAGGAAATCGGCGCCGCTGTCGATCGCGAGCCGGCTCGCCGCGGCGATCGCGCCTGAGTCCGGCATCGCGCCGGTCTCGAGAACGACCTTCAGCGTGCGCCCGCCGTCGACCATGTCGCGGACCGCGGCGAGAAGGTCGCGCACGGGGCCGGTCTCGCCGCGCAGGAATGCGCGGTAGGGCAGGACGCAGTCGATCTCGTTGGCGCCGTCGCCGACCGCCTCCTCGGCGTCGTCGCTGACCCGCTCGAGGTCGTCCTCGCCCTCGGGGAAGTTCACCACCGTCGCGATGCGCACCGGCGAGCCGCGCAGGAGGTCGCGCGCCCGCACGACGAGCTGCGGCCAGACGCAGACGGCGGCGACCGGGCCATGCGGCGTCAGCGCCTGCCGGCAGAGCGCGTCGAGGGCGGGCTCGGAACAGGTCGCGGACAGATCGGTGAGATCGAGGCAGCGCAGGATGCGGCGGGCGATCTCGGCGTCAGACATCGTCGATCCTCGAGACGAAGGCCCGGATCAGGCGCCGGAGGCCGGCGCCGGCGCCGGCGGCCTTCTGCTTCGTCTCGGCATGCGAGGGCGCCGCGCCGGCAATGCCGGCCGCCATGTTGGTGACGACCGAGAGCGCCGCGACCTTGAGGCCGAAATAACGCGCCAGGATCACCTCCGGCACCGTCGACATGCCGACGAGGTCGGCGCCGAGCGTCTTCGCCATGCGGATCTCCGCCGGCGTCTCGAAGCTCGGCCCCGAGAACCACATGTAGACGCCTTCGTGGAGGCTGATGCCGGCCGCGGTCGCGGCAAGCTTCAGCTTCTTGCGCAGGCGCTCGTCATAGGCCCCGGTGAGGTTGACGAAGCGGGCGTCGCTGCGGTCGCGGAAGAGCGGGTTCGAGCCCGAGAGGTTGATGTGGTCGGTGATCGCGACGAGGCTCGAGGGGCGCAGATCGAGCTTGATCGAGCCGGCGGCGTTGGTGAGGAGGAGCGGCGGCGCCCCGAGCGCCGCGATGACGCCGAGCGGAACCTTCATGGCCGCCGCGTCGCCGGTCTCGTAGTAATGCGCCCGGCCCTGAAGCAGGAGGACGCGCTTGCGCTCGATTTTCCCGGCGATGAGACGGCCCCGGTGTCCGGAGACGGCGGTCAGCGGGAAATGCGGCGTCTCGGCATAGGCGACGCTGACCGGGTCCTCGAGATCGTCGGCGAGGTTGCCGAGCCCGGTGCCGAGCACCATGGCGCAGTCGAAGCGGCCGTCGAAGCCGCGGCCGCGCAGGAACGCGGCGGCTTCGGCGATGTTGGCGTCCGGGGCCGGGGAAGCGTCGTTCATGAGGCCACCAAATTGTCCGGTCCGAAGGCGAAGGGCAACAAGGCATCGAGGGAGAAGCTGCGGCGCAGCCCGTCCGGGCCGGCGGCATGGATCAGCGTGTCGGGGCCGGCGAACTCGCGGATGCGCTGGCGGCAGGCGCCGCAGGGGGTGACGAGGGCGGCGCCGTCGCCGAGGACGAGGATCGCCGCGATCCGGCGCCCGCCCGCGGCGACCATCGCGGCGATCGCCGCCGCCTCGGCGCAGGTGCCGACCGGATAGGCCGCGTTCTCGACGTTGCAGCCGGCAAACACGGCGCCGTCCGGCGTCGTCAGCGCCGCCCCGACCTTGAAGCCGGAATAGGGCGCGTAGGCCTGGGCCTGCATGCGCTTCGCAGCCTCGAACAGCTTGTCGAGCGGCTCCACCTCAGCCCTCCTTCACGTAAGGAATGCCGGAGGCGCGCGGGGGAATCGCGCGTCCGAAGAAGCCGGCGAGGAGAATCACCGTCATGACATAGGGTAAAGCCTGCACGGCCTGAATCGGAACCTCGCCCAATCCGGGGAGCGCCACGCCCTGGAGCCTGATCGCGGCGGCGTCGAGGAGCCCGAACAAGAGGCAGGTGCCGAGCGCCGCAAAAGGGCGCCAGCGCGCGAAGATCAGGGCCGCGAGCGCGATGAAGCCCTTGCCGGCGGTCATGTTGGGGATGAAGCCGGCCGACAGCGCGATCGCCAGGTAGACGCCGCCAAGGCCGCACAGCACGCCGCCGATCAGGACCGCCGCATAGCGCAGCCCGGCGACGGAGACGCCGGCGGTGTCGACCGCGGCCGGGTTCTCGCCGACCGCCCGCAGGCGCAGGCCGAAGCGGGTCTTTGCCATGACGAAGGCGGTGAGCGGCACCGCCGCGAGCGCCACGTATACGAGGAGCGAGTGGCCGAGGAGGAGATCGGGAATGCGCGCCGCGGCGTCGAGCGGGGGCGTGCGCCCGCCCTCGCCGTACCAGGCATGACCGAGCACGGCCGTCAGTCCGGCGGCGAGCATGTTGAGGGCGACCCCGGAGACGATCTGGTTGCCGCGCTGGCTGATGCAGGCGAAGCCGTGCAGGAGGGCGAAGGCAAGAGAGGCAACGATCGCAGCCGAAAGCCCGGCAGCGGCGGTCCCGAAGGCGCTCGCCGCCGCCGCCGCCGCGAAGGCCGCGGCCAGCATCTTGCCTTCAAGCCCGATATCGACGACGCCGGAGCGCTCGGACCACAGCCCCGCAAGGCAGGCAAAAAGCAGCGGGATCGACAGCCGCAGGGCCGAATCGGCGAGCGCCAGAAGGGAGGGCGCGTCCATTCTCAGCTGGCGGCCGGGCGCGCGGCTGCGATCACCCGGGCGACCAGGCCGCGGAAGAGCCGGTCGAGGGCGCCGACGAACAGCACCACGATGCCGCCGATGACGACCACCATGTCGCGGGTGATGCGCGGCTGCTCGAAGGCGAGCTCGGCGCCGCCCTGGTACAGCATGCCGAAGAGCAGCGAGGCGAGAACGATCCCGGCCGGATGGGCGCGGCCCATGAGAGCGACGGCGATCCCGACGAAGCCGTAGCCGGCGCTGAACTCAAGGATGAGCCGGTGCTGGTAGCCCATGAGCTCGTTTACCGCGAGGCCGCCGGCGAGCCCGCCGGAGAGAACCATGGTGATGACCGTGATCCGCGCCGGCGAGATGCCGGCATAGCGGGCGGCGTTCGGGTTCTGGCCGACGACGCGGATCGCGTAGCCGAGGCGGGAGCGGTAGATCAGGAGCCAGACGCCGAAAGCCGCGGCGAGCGCCAGCACGAGCGACAGGTTGAGCTGCGACGGCTGGACGGCGATCCCGAGGGCCCCCAGCACCTCGTGCATGAAAGGGATGCGGGCGTGCTCCGCAAAGCCGCGGCTCTCCGGGTTCATCGAGGCCGCCTGGCGCAGGATATTCACGAGCACGTAGACCATCAGCACGCTCGCGAGCCAGTTGAACATGATCGTCGTGATCACGACGTGGCTGCCGCGCCTTGCCTGCAGCCAGCCGGGCAGGAACGCCCAGGCGGCGCCGAACAGCGCCGCGCCGGCGATCCCGAGCGGGACCAGCAGCAGGCCGGGCAGGGAGCCGAGGTTGAGGCAGACGAGCGTCGCGCCGAGGCCGGCGATCGTCGCCTGCCCCTCGCCGCCGATATTGAACAGCCCGGCATGGTAGGCGACCGCGACCGCGAGGCCCGTGAAGATGAAATTCGTCGCGTAGAACAGCGTGAAGCCGAGCGCCTCGCCCGAGCCGAGGCTGCCGGCGATCAGGAGCCGCGTCGCGGTGAGCGGGTTCTCGCCGATGCCGAGCACCACGAGCCCGGCGATCAGGAACGCCGCCGCGACCGCCGCCGCGAGAACGAGGGCAAGGTCGGCGAGGCGCGGCAGCTCCGTCGCGGTCACTTTAAGCGATCACTCGGGCGGCTCGGCCCCGACCTGCGCCGTGATGCGCCCGTAATGCTCGATCCGGCGGTGCCTTTGGAAGTCGAACACCGTCTCCTTGCCGAAGCGGGTCGCGTCGAGATCGCAGTCGTGCACCAGGATGGCGTCCTCCTCGCCCTCGAGCTCGGCGACGATCTCGCCGTCCGGGTTCACGATGCAGGTGCCGCCCATGCAGTGATGCCCATCCTCGGTGCCGGCCTTGGCGACGGCGACGACCCAGGCGGAATTCTGGTAGGCCCCGGCCTGGAGCGACAGGCGGTGGTGGAACATCCGCTTCTCGATGCGCTCGCCGCCGCGCTGCGAGTTCACCGACGGCGTGTTGAAGCCGAGCACGATCATCTCGACGCCCTGCAGCCCCATGACGCGGTAGGTCTCGGGCCAGCGGCGGTCGTTGCAGATGCACATGCCAAGGATGCCGTCGAGCATGCGCCAGACCGGGAAGCCGAGGTCGCCGGGCTCGAAATAGCGCTTTTCCAGATGCTGGTGGCTGCGCTGCGGGTCGTATTCGGCATGGCCGGGCAGGTGAACCTTGCGGTAGCGGCCGACGATCGTGCCGTCGCGGTCGACGAGGATCGAGGTGTTGAAATGCCGCCCCTCGGGCGTCAGCTCGGCAAAGCCGAAGGACATCGCCATACCGTGCTTCCTGGCGCGCTCGAACAGCGGCCGCGTCGCGGCGTTCGGCATCTCGCGCTCGAACCAGAAATCGGCCTCGGCGCGGTCCTCGTAATGCCAGCGCGGGAAGAAGGTGGTCAGCGCGAGCTCCGGATAGACGATGAGGTCGGCACCCTTTGCCGCCGCCTCATCCATGAGGTCGACCATGCGGGCGACGACGACCTGGCGGCTGTCGTCCTTCTGGATCGGCCCGAGCTGGGCGGCGGCGACGCGGACGTAGCGCATGGTTGTCCCCCTACCAGGTCGTCCCGGCCACAGCGAAGCGGAGAGCCGGGACCCATCCCGCCGCATGGGTGCGTGGATCCCGGCTCGCGCCTGCGGCGCGTCCGGGATGACGGCGTGTTTTACGGCATGAATCAAGCCGCCTTGGCCGGCGCGCCGGCGAGCGTGAGATAGAGCTGGCGCAGGCGGCGGGTCAGGGCGCCGGGCTTGCCGTTGCCGACCGCCCTGCCGTCGATCGCGACGATCGGCATGACGAAGCTCGAGGCGCTGGTCAGGAAGGCCTCGGCGGCCTCATGCGCCTCGGCCACCGTGAACGGCCGCTCCTCGATCCTCAAGCCGTTCTCCTCGGCGAGCCGCATCACCGATTGCCGCGTGATGCCGGGCAGCACCGCGTTCGACAGCGGGCGCGTGACGATGCGCCCGTCCCTGGTGATGATGAAGGCCGTCGACGACGAGCCCTCGGTGACGTGACCGTCCTCGACCATCCAGGCCTCGGCGACGCCGGCCTCGGCGGCGGCCTGCTTCGCCAGCACCTGGGCGAGGAGCGCGACCGACTTGATGTCGCGCCGCTTCCAGCGCAGATCCTCGACCGTGACCACCGCGACGCCCACCTCCGCCGCTGGCGAGCGCGAGATGTTCTTGACCTGCGTGAACATCACGACCGTCGGCTTTGCGTCCGCCGGGAAGGCGAACTCGCGCTCGGCGACGCCGCGCGTCACCTCCATGTAGACGGTGCCTTCGACGAGGCCGTTGCGGCGCACGAGCTCCTCCTCGAGCCGCGTCCATTCGACCGCCGTGTAGGGGTTCGGGATGCGGATCTCCTTCAGCGAGCGCTCGAGCCGGGCCAAATGCGCGTCGTTGTCGACGAGGCGCGAGTTCAGCACCGCGCTGACCTCGTAGATGCCGTCGGCGAACAGGAAGCCGCGGTCCATGATCGGAATCTTCGCCTCCTCGAAAGGGACGAAGGAGCCGTTGATCAAAACGATGCGCGACATGGCGTCTTCCTCGAAACGCGGCCCCGTGCGGGGCGCCCGGTCATGATGACGATGGTGCGGACATGCCGATCATGCCGCGACCCGGTGCTCGAGCCGGCTCATCAGCCGGACCACGGGCCACAGGAGCACCAAATAGATCGCCGCCGCAAGCACGATCGGCGAGGTGTTGAAGGTGACCGAGCGCGCCATGTCGGCGGCATACAGGAGTTCGGTGAAGGACACCACGCTGGCGATCGAGGTGAGTTTCACCACCTCGACGGTGTTCGAGACGAGGTCCGGCAGCACGTTCCGGACCGCCTGCGGCAGGATCACGTGGGCGAAGGTGCGGCCGGCGTCAAGCCCTGTCGAGCGCGCCGCCTCCCACTGGCCGCGGCCGATCGATTCGATGCCGGCGCGGTAGATCTCGCCGTAGAAGCTCGAGGTGTTCAGCGTGAAGGCGAGGCATACCGCCGCGAAGGGCGAGAGGTTCAGGCCTGCGAAGGGCAGGCCGGAATAAATCAGGATCAGGAGGACGAGCGGCGGCAGCGCCCGGAAAAGATCGATCAGGACCTTGACGGCGCCGCGCAGGACGGCGCTGCCGGACAGGCTCGCGGTCGCCAGCACCAGCCCGCCCATAAGCCCAAGCGGGATCACCGCAAGGCAGAGGAGTGCCGTCATCTGCAGGCCCTTGAAGATGATCGGCCAGGCCTGGCGCATGATCTCGAGGTTGAGGAACTGGTGCAGGAAAACGTCCATCACGCCCGTCGCCACGCGAAGCGGCGCTCGACATGGGCGCCGATGAGCACCACCGGCATGAACACGACGATGTAGGCGACGGCGCCCATCATCAGCGGCGTGGCGTTGCCTGAGAATGACACCGCGGTCTGAGCCTGATTGATGATCTCAGCCACGCCGATGACGGTGCCGAGCGCCGTGTTCTTGGTGATCGCGATAGTGCGATTGGTCAGCGGCGGGATCGTCAGCCGCACCGCCTGCGGCAGGATTACGGAGACGAGCGTCTGCCCGAAGCCCAGGCCGGTCGATCGCGCCGCATCCCATTGCCCCTTGCGGACCGAGAGAATGCCGGCCCAGAAGATCTCCTCGGCGAAGGCGCCAAGCACGAGCGAGAGCACGAGCCACAGCACGGCATAGGAGGAGAGGTTCAGGCCGATGCTCGGCAGACCGAAATAGATGATGAGGATCAGCACCAGCGGCGGCAGGGCGCGGAGCACGTCGACGAACATGACGATGAGCGCGTTGACGGGCCTAACGCGATAGCTGCGCAGCACGGCGAGCCCGAGCCCGAGCGCGACGCCGGTGACGACGACCGCAAGCGCGATCTCGACCGTCACCAGCATGCCTTGCGCGATGTCGGGCCAATACCGCGCCATCATGCGCGGGTTGAGGAAGGTGTCGACGAAGCGCTCGAAGGGAGTCACCTTGCGATCTCCGCCACGAAGGCCCTCGTGCGCGCGTTCTCCGGCGCCGAAAAGATCCGCTCCGGCGGCCCCTCCTCGACGATCCGTCCGGCCTCCATGAAGATGACGCGGTCCGCCGCCTCGCGCGCGAAGCGCATCTCGTGCGAGACGACGACCATGGTCATGCCGGCGCGGCGCATGTCGCGCATGACCGCGAGGACCGAGCCGACGAGCTCCGGATCGAGCGCCGAGGTCGGCTCGTCGAAGAGCATGATCTTCGGCTCGAGCGAAAGCGCGCGGGCGATCGCGACCCGCTGCTGCTGGCCGCCCGAGAGCTCGGCCGGATAGGCGTCGGCCTTGTCGGCGAGCCCGACCCGCTCGAGCGCGTCGCGGCCGGCGGCGTCGGCATCGCGGCGGTTGCGGCCGATGACCTTGCGCAGCGCCAGCGTGACGTTCCCGAGCGCCGTCATGTGCGGGTAGAGGTTGAAGGACTGGAACACCATGCCGATGCGACGGCGCATGGCGTTGATGTCGCATTTTTTATCCATCAGATCGACGCCGTCGACGCGGATCGACCCGCCGTCCGGCTCCTCGAGCCGGTTGCAGCAGCGCAGGAGCGTGCTCTTGCCGGAACCCGACGGGCCGATCACGAAGACGAGCTCCTGCGCGGCAACCGCAAAGTCGATCCCCTTCAGCACCTCGAGCGCGCCGAAGCGCTTCTTAAGACCGCGGACGTCAAGGATCGGGGGATCAGACAGCAAGGTCATCCCGGCCGAAGCCCTCGGATCCGGCCCTCGGCTGGCCGGTCCCAGGATAAACTCCGCGAAGAGCCGGGATCCATGGCGCCGAGCGTTGCCCTTGTGGGTCCCGGATAGCCGCGTGCCGCGGCTTCTGGGATGACCGGCGCGGGAGGGCTCAATCGCACTTCGAGGTGCGCGGGGCGGGATCGTAGCCCTGCATGTCGGGCACCCCGGTGCCGGGGAAGACGGTCACGGCGGCGGAGCCCGCCGCCGGCGCGATGCCGAACCATTTCTCGTGCAGCTTGGCAATCGCGCCCTCCTGCTTCAGGCACTCGATCGCGGTCTCGAGCTGGTCGCGCATCTGAGGATTGTCCTTGCGCACCGCCGCCGACCAGACGAGGCCGGTCGAGTGCAGGTAGGACAGCTTCACCTGCGGGTTCTGCTTCGCCGCCCACGCGATCACGGTGTTGCCGGCGACGTTCGCCTGGGCGCGGCCGGCGATCACCGCCTGGACGGCGTCGGCCTGCGTCCCGAAGCTTTCCACTTTCCAGCCGATCTTCTCCTCGAGCCCGCGCGCCCAGCTGTCATAGGCGGAGCCGCGGTTCACCGACACGACCTTGCCCTTGAGCTCTTCGAGCGACTTGATGTCGGGCCCGTCCTTGCGGACCAGGAATTGGAAATCGGTGTTGAGGTAGCCCTCCGGGAAGAGGAGGCTCTCGGCGCGCTCCTTCGTCACCGTCACGGGCGCGATGATGAAGTCGTAGGTGCCGGCCTGCAGCGCCGGCAGGAGGCCCGAGAACTGCGCCGCGTCGACGGTGACCTCGCGCTTCAGCTTGCGGCCGATCTCCTTGGCAAGATCGACGTTGAAGCCCTGGACCCCGCCCTGCATGTCCGGAAAGGCGTGCGGCGCGAAGGTGCCGTCGACCGCCGTCTTGAGCGGCTGCGTCTGCGCGGCGGCCGGCGCCAAAACGAGAATCGAGCCAAGGAGCGCGCCAAGGATCGCCCCAAGGATCGCGGCTGTTCCGGTCGTCATACGCATTCGCCCCTCCCGTTCGCGGCGCCTCCCCCGCGACGCAAACTCTATGCCGTGGGTTCATAGGGCGACAAGGGCAAGCGGCGCTTCGGCGGTTGCGCCGCAGCCGGCGTTGCGACAAAAGTCGCGCCAGACTTCCCGATCCGAGGAGCCCCCGATGCTCGATGCTTCCGCCAGCGGCGTCTACGTGATCGCGCCGACGCCCTTCCACGACGACGGCCGCATCGACGAGCGCTCGACCGACCGCATGACCGACTTCTTCCTCGAGTCGGGCGTCACCGGCATCACCGTGCTCGGCCAGATGGGGGAGGCGCCGAAGCTCGATCACGGCGAGGCGGTCGGCGTCGCCGCGCGCGTGATCCGGCGCGCTAAGGTGCCGGTCATCGTCGGCGTCTCGGCGCCGGGCTTTGCCGCCATGCGCGGGGTCGCGCGCGAGGTCATGGACGCGGGCGCTGCCGGCGTCATGATCGCGCCGCCGCCGGCGCTGCGCACCGACGACCAGATCGTGACCTATTACCGCCAGGCCGTGGAGGCGATCGGCGCGGAGGTGCCGTTCGTGATCCAGGATTATCCGCTCACCTTCAGCGTGGTGATGACGCCGGCCGTGATCCGCCGCATCGTCCAGGAGAATCCGTCCTGCGTGATGCTCAAGCACGAAGACTGGCCGGGGCTCGAGAAAATTTCCGCGCTACGCGGCTTCGAGAGGGACGGCTCGATGCGGCACATCTCGATCCTGTGCGGCAATGGTGGGCTCTTCCTCGACTTCGAGATGGAGCGCGGCGCCGACGGCGCCATGACCGGCTACTGCTTCCCCGACATGCTCGTCGACGTGGTGCGGCTCCAGGGCGCCGGCAAGCGCGACCAGGCGCACGAGCTGTTCGACGCGCACCTGCCGCTGATCCGCTACGAGCAGCAGCCGGGCGTCGGCCTTGCGGTGCGCAAATATGTGCTGAAGCGCCGCGGCATCCTCGCCTCGGACGCGCAGCGCAAGCCCGGCGGCGCGCTTTCGGCCGCGGCGAAGGCCGAAGTCGACTATCTCCTGTCGCGGCTCGGGCGAGCAGACCAGCGCGCCCTGAAGCTCGCGGCATAGCCGGTGCGTCGCGATCGCCTTCGGGTCGGCTGCAGATTGGCCCTACTTCGGCGATCGTGACATGCACGAAGCTTAGCTGCCGCAGGCACAAGCTTAGCCTAATAAACCGAACGTGGCTTGGCCGGTTTCATCTTTCGGAACCCCAGACCGGCGCGCCCGTTAGCACCGCGAGCGCCGCCGCCGATGGGATTGTCCGCGCGGCAGGCGGATCGCTGATCCACGCCATTTCGGGAGCATCACCGATGAAAATTCTTGCTTTGGCCACCGCGGCCGCGACGCTTCTTGCCAGCTCCGCCTTCGCGCAAGGCTCGGGCAATCTCGGCGCCCAGCAGCCGATCCATCCCGGCCTGCAGGCGCCGAGCTATCAGCAGGGCTCCGGCCAGCGCGCCGGCGGCCCGGCGAACGAGCTCAACAGCAACGGCCCGATGACCACCGGCACGATCGTGGTTCCGGTCCCGGCCGAGCCGATGCCGCCCTCCGGCGTCGTCGGGGTGATGCCGGGCGCGCCGCAGGCTCTCGACGGCAAGGGCCAGGCTGCCGGCGGCTATGTCGGCGAGGCCAAGCGTCGGGACGGCATCCAGTGAGGTGAAGCTCCGCGACGCTGAAGCTTGTGACCGCGCCCTTGGGGGCGCGGTTCTTTTTTGATCAGGGCTCGGCCAGCGCGTCGATGGCCGCGCCGGCGAGATTGAGGGCGAGCAGATCCTCGCTCGGCGGCAATCCGCCCCGCACCGGCCGCGCCTCCGCCGGGAGCCGGCGGACAAGCTCGGCGCGCTCGCGCGCAACCGCCTGCGCCTCCTCGATCCCGACGGCGGCGAACCGTATCGCCTCGCCCGAGCGGCGCTGCGAAACGAGCCGCAGGTCGGGGGAGATCACCGTCGCGAGCTTCGGGTAGCCGCCGGTGGTCTGGCGGTCGGCCATCATGACGATCGGCTCGCCGGCGCCCGGCACCTGGATTGAGCCGGTGACGATGCCGTCGGAGACGATGTTGAAGCCGCGGGCATGCGCGATCCTCGGACCGGCGAGCCGATAGCCCATGCGGTCTGCCTCCCGCGAGACCGTGTAGGCCGAGGAGAGGAAGGTCTCGATGCCCTCTTTGGAGAAGTAGTCGTCCTGGGGCCCGAGCACGACCCGGATCGGGGCATCGGCATCGATCGGGACGGCATCCAAGGCGAGCTCGGGACCCTGCGGCGCCTCCGCGAGGGAGAGCGGAAGATGGTCGCCGGCGCGAAGCGCGCGCCCCTCGATGCCGCCGATGCCGGCCCGCGGCTGGAGCGACAGGCTGCCGAGCTCGAGCGGCAGCGCGAGCCCGCCGGCGATCGCCAGATAGGCGTAGACCCCGGCCTGCGCCGGGCCGACGCTGAGGGTCTGGCCGGGTCTCAGCGTCAGCGACGTCATGGCGCGCGCCGGCTGCCCGTCGACGGCAACCGCGCAGGGCGCTCCGGCGACCGCGATGCGGGCCGTGCCGCCTTCGATCGCGAACGAGCCGCCCATCAGCATGAACTCGAGCGCGCCCGCGCCCGGCGCGTTGCGGACGAGCGCGTTGGCGAAGGCGAGCGCGAGCCGATCCATGGCGCCCGAGCTCGAGACGCCGTAGCGCTGCCAGCCGAAGCGGCCGGCGTCCTGGATCGATGTCATCGGCCCACAGGCCCTCACAACGAGCGCCGTCACGCGATGACCTCGGCGACGAGAGCACCTTCGGCCGCGGCGGCGTCGAGGCGCGGCCACTCCGAGGCGGGGATCGGCTCGAACTTCACCCGGTCGCCGGCGTCGAGGATGAAGACGGGGTCGCGTTTGGCCATGAAGTTGCGCACCGGCGTGCGGCCGAGGAGATGCCATCCGCTCGGCGCCTCGAGCGAGGCGACGAGCGCCTGGATGCCGCCGATCGAGATCGTGCCGGCGGGAGTCTTGAGGCGCGGGTTCTCGCGCCGCGAGATCGCAAGCGAGGGGTCGAGACCGCCGAGATAGGCAAAGCCCGGCAGGAAGCCCATCATGTAGACGCGGTAGGCCGGCGCCGAATGCTTGCGGATCAGCTCGCCGGTGGTGATCCCGTGATGGGCCGCGACGCTCTCGAGATCGATGCCGAAATCACCGCCATAGACGACCGGGATCCGCCATAGCCGGCCTTGCGCGGGCTCCTCGGGCAGGTCGCCGCAGAGGGCGAGGAGCGCGTCGCCGAGCGTGCGGAAATCCGTCGCGGTCGGATCGTAATGGACGAGGAGCGAGCGGTAGGTCGGAACCGTCTCGATAACGCCGGGCAAACCCGCGGCGACGCGCGCGTCGAGCGCCAGCACCCGCGCATTGAGCCCGGGATCGATCTCCTCTCCGAACTGGACGACGAGCGCCGCGTCCCCGCAGGGAAGAAGCTGCGGCGCGCCGGAAGCCTGCATCGGAAACCCCTCGCGACGTGCCCGGAGGCTTCGGGCGTCGCAGGGCAGGCGTCAAGAGGGGCTCGGTCAGCCGGCGGAAGGGCGTTCCTCGGCAAGCCGGATCCGGGGGACGTGGTACTGCCCGACGGGCTTTGCCGGCGGCAGAGCCGCGACGATCACCTCCTCGAGGAACGGCTTAGCGATGAACGGCGCGTCCCGGAGCGGCGCCGGAAGATCGCTCGGCCGCGATGCCGAGACGAACGCGAACGGGATGCCGCGGTCACGCAGCAAGCGCGCGCTTGCCGTCGCTGACGTCGACGTCGAGGAAGGCGAAATCGAGCCCGTCGGCAAGGCGGCGCCGGGCGGCCGCGATGGCGCCGCAGACGCTCGCGATGTGGCCCTCGCCCTCGACGATCGACTGCAGATCGAGAGCAATGAAGGGATGGTCTTCGAGGATCAGGATACGCACGTTCGGATACTCCACTCCCGCGCTGACGGTCCGCGGGCTCCCGCGGTCCGGCGGCGACAACCGCAGAGGCGAACGAGAGAGCGAGCGAAGAACGAAGGCGGGATCGCCCGGTTCCTCGGCGCCGGCCGGTTATGCACAAGTTGAGCGATTACGCTTAAGGCTCCGTTAGCGCGCGGCGGTCGTCGCGATCCTCGGCCGCGGCCTTGCATCTGAGCGGTCGCACCCCATATCAGCCTCAACCCGGCGCCCCCTTGTGCGCGCCGGATCAGGCCACGAAGCCGGATTAGTGACGCCGGATGTACGCGCACCGTATCCGCCGTGGCCGCTTCTATTTTTAACGC
>DAINQO010000017.1:0-29541 GCA_036742625.1 Microvirga sp. | reverse complement strand
ATCCTGACGGATTGCGGGTGACAGTGGCGATCCCGCTTCAAACCGCGATGTTGCGGAAGGGCGCGGGTAGCTAAGACCAACGCGTACTGCTCTGTCGGATGGATCACGGATGATGAAAGCGGACTATTCCGGGGTTGGCGGCTTTCCTGATCGTGTGTGCAGTCCGAGACGCGGGCGCCCAGCCGCTCGCAGTGATCCCAGCGCCGCCCGGTCCGATATCAGCAACCAAAGCTCGTATAATCCGGCTGCCGCTGCCTCGGACCTGCGCAACCCGAGTGCGATCAACCCGGCAGCAGCGGCTTTCTCAGCTTCCTCAACCGAGCACAGGCGTCTCGAATCCCCTCGACGATGCGGCACGGCCGCGGGCGCGCCAGTGGATCGCGCCACCGCCCCGAGCAATCGAGCGCACGACCGGAGGACGCTCCGCTGCGAGGCAGGATGATACTTTGACCTGTCCGGCACGGCGGGGGGGTATTGCGAGCTGGGAGGCGTTACGGCGTCACTTCGCGAAATGCTGGACCGTTCCCGAGGGAACGGCGCGGTCGTCGGTGACGCTGCGGTTCATGATCAGCTCAGTCGGGACGCTTCGCCCCCCCGATGATAATGGCGACCAACGTGCTGCCAAAGGCGATGTCGAATGCATACGGGAAGCAGCCGTCGCGGTCCTCGGGAAGTGCTTGCCCGTCTGTCCGACGTCGGCGTTCGGCGAGAGCCTGCATGAGACGATCCTGCACTTGCGGCTCGTCAACGATGCACCGTTTCCGAGCAGGAACCTGGGGCCGTGGATGACGATCTTCGCCGAGCATCCCGACAAGCAGCGCCGCTCTATCGGGACCGCACCTTAAGCCTTTTTCTCCGTTCCGCGGTGAAGGGCAGCGCAGATGTCCGTGCTGAGTTTGTCGAGCGTCGGACAGGCATGCTCGAGATACCATGCCCGCAGGTATGGCTGGGACGGCGCAACAAGCATCGCAACCAGAATGAACCCGCCGACAAGGGCAACCAGTCCCACCATCAACCTCAGCATCGCTCCCTCCGTTTCTGCTTGCTAAGTAGTTCATGTGAACTGCGGGGCTCTTGAGCTTAGTGCGGTGCGTGCGACGCAGAGCACGCCTCAAGTCTCAAGTTCGCTGAAGCGCACCGGCATTATCCCCCGAGTTTCCAGGCTGTCGCCAGCATCCTTCTTGACCACCGACAGCCGCTGATCCTCAGCAGGTCCTAACGGCATCACCAGACGCCCACCTGGCTTGAGTTGCGCGATCAGAGCAGTCGGGACTTCCTTGGCACCTGCGGCAACGAGAACTTTGTCGTACGGCGCATGCTCAGCCCACCCGCGAGACCCATCGCCAACCCGTATCTTGACGTTCTCAATGGCTAAGCGCTTGAGACGCTCCCGTGCGGACTCCGCGAACTCCTCTACGACTTCGACGCTCCAGACCTGCGCGACCAGTCGAGCCAGGATGGCGGTCTGGTAACCCAGGCCGGTCCCTACCTCGAGCAAATCATCGGTGGGTTCAAGCTCGAGAAGGTCCGTCATGAGCGCCACCATGAACGGCTGCGAGATCGTCTTGTTGAAACCGATCGGGAGCGGCGTGTCCTCGTAGGCAGCCGGAGCAACAGGCGACGGGACGAACAGATGCCGTGGGACGTCGCGCATAACCGCCAGCACCCGCTCATCCAGGTCCGATTTGCCAATCTCATCGCTCGACAGTTCCGCGTGCATCCCAATCACATCGACCATGTGTCGGCGAAAGATCGCCAGGTGTTTCTCGGTCAGGGCTTTCATCGCGCGGTGAGTCGCCTTCTGCCACGGACTCACAGGTTAACACTTCCTTCACCCCAAGCCGAAAGACTCCCTTTCCCATTTGAAGCGGGGTGCCAGGTGCGCGTACTCATCGTCGAGGATGACAGCTCGGTCGCGCAGAGCCTCGAGCTCATGCTGAAGTCGGAGAGCTTCAATCCGTACATCACCGACCTTGGTCACGAAGCGGTCGAGCTCGCGAAGATCTACGACTACGACATCATCCTCCTGGATCTGAACCTGCCGGACATGTCCGGCTACGACGTGCTGCGATCACTGCGAGTTGGGAAGGTGAAAACACCGGTCCTGATCCTCTCGGGTTATGCCGGGATCGAGGACAAGGTCCGAGCACTCGGCGTCGGTGCGGACGACTATGTCACCAAGCCGTTCCACAAGGATGAGCTCATCGCGCGCATCCACGCCATCGTGCGTCGCTCGATGGGTCATGCGGAGGCGACTGTGAAATGCGGCGACCTGACCGTGAGGCCTGAAGCGAAGCAGGCGGAAGTCGCGGGAAGAACGGTGCCGCTCACCGGCAAGGAGTATGGAATGTTGGAGCTCCTGGCGCTGCGGCAGGGCCATACCATCACCAAAGAGATGTTCCTCAACCAGCTCTACGGCGGCATGGACGAGCCGGAGCAGAAGATCATCGACGTATTCATCTGCAAGCTTCGCAAGAAGCTCGCTGATGCTTCTGGCGGTAAGAACTACATCGAGAGCGTGTGGGGCCGGGGGTACGCACTTCGGGAGCCCGAGCAGGCAAGGCTCGCGGGCTGAATGCGCGTACGTCCGCTCCCCTCGTTCCGACCGGCAAATTTGCGCCACGGCTCTAAGCTCTCAGGCGCCGGCCTGTGCTGAGCCCGCCGTGTAAGGCGTCAGCGCCTTCGAAGCTGGTCATTGGCGTTCCAGTTTCTTCAGGTAATCGATGATCTCGTCCACCTGCTTGGGCTCGAACCTGAACTCCGGCATCGCGACGTGACCAGTAGCAATTCCTTCCCCGAGCGCCTCCTGAAGGTTTTCGACAGGGTACCGCTTGTGCAGATCGCGGAAAGGAGGCGCTTTCGTCATTGGGCTGTCGCCTTGTCGCCCAACCGCGTGACAGGTCGCGCAATTTATCTGAACGATGGTGCGCCCTTTTCTCTCGTCCGTCGCCTGGTCCGAAGCTGCAAGCGCGCCAAGCGGGGAGACGGAGGACCAAGATGAGTTGGACGGCCACGAAGCCCTGCCGACCGTGGATAGGAGCGGCGCTCAGCATGGCTTCATCGCTGATGGCCGCGGTTCGACCGGACCTCGAACTCCTGGGCCACACAACTTGGAGAAAACGCTTTTGCCTCCGAACGCAGCCCTGTGCCTCGAGTTCACGACCGAACTCCAGATCGCTACGCGCCTGCGGGTGGGCGGTAAATAAGAGCTACCTATATGCTCCCTGAGCGCACACATCCGGGTCGATATGATTCTCGAACATATTGTTCGAATTTCACTTTTCGTTCGCAAATTCCACATCGTCCGCTCCGTGGAGGGGAGTGCCGGGAAGCTAGGATGTTATTCTGAACGTGTCAAGGACTTTTTTCAAATCACCGCAGTGCGACCAGATTCCGCATCGCGCGCACCGCGACCAGGTAGCCGTTCGTGCCGAGGCCTGCGATCACGGCGGTCGCCACCGGCGAGACGTAGGAACGATGGTAGATCGGCTCGCGGCGATGGATGTTCGAGATGTGCAGCTCGATGATCGGGCCGGGGAACATCTTCAGGCTGTCCATGATCGCCATGGAGGTGAAGGTGAACGCCGCGGGGTTGATGATGATGCCCGCGCCCTTGTCGATTGCTTCGTGCACCCACTCGATGATCTCGTATTCGCGATTGGACTGGCGGAACTCGATCGGCTGGTCCTGCGCGGCCTCGCGGCACATCGCCTCGACCTCGGCGAGCGTGGTTCGCCCGTAGATCTCCGGCTCGCGCGTGCCGAGCCGGTTGAGGTTCGGGCCGTTCAAGATGTAGATCGGCTTCGTCATCACGCCAGCTCTCGTCGTCGGGGCGAACCAATCAGCCCTTGTAGCCAAGGAGACGAGGCAGCCACAGGACCGTCTCGGGAACGAAGGTGATGATCGCGAGCGCGACGATCATTGCCAGGACGAAGGGCATCGTGTCGCGAATGATGTCGCGCAGCGGCGCGCCGGAGATCGCGGAAATGATGAACAGCAGCAAGCCATAGGGCGGCGTGATGAGACCGATCATGATGTTGAAAACGGTCACGACACCGAAATGAACGAGGTCGATGCCGAGCGCCTTGGCGGTCGGGATGAAGATCGGCAGGATGACGAGGATGATGGTGCTGCCTTCCAGAAGGCAACCCAGCACGAGCAGGATGATGTTGACCCAGAACAGGAACGCGGTTGCCGAAAGATTGTAGCCGCTGAGGATATTGCGCACCACCTCCGGGATATTCTCGACCGTCACCACGTAGTTGAACACAAGCGCGCCCGCTATGAGCATGCCGATCGAAGCCGTGGACCGGGCGCTGGCCAGGACGGCACCGTACGTGGCGCGTGCCGTAACGTTGCGGTAGAGGATCACCGCCACCAGGAAGGCATAGGCCGCGGCCACGGCCGCCGCCTCGGTCGGGGTCATCACTCCCCCGTAGATGCCGCCGAGCAGGATCACCGGCATCAGCAATGCAGGCAGCGCCGCGACGGTGAGGCCCGGCCACTCGCGTAAGGGAATAGGCTTCTCGACCGGGAAATTGCGACGGTGCGCCATGACGGTGTTGATCACCATCTGGGCGAGCGCCATGAGGAGACCCGGTATCACGCCGCCGAGGAACAGATATCCGATCGATGCATCCGAAATGAGGGCATAGAGCACCATCGGAATCGACGGCGGGATGATGGGTCCGATGACAGCGGACGCAGCCGTGATCGCAGCCGCATAGCTTACAGGGTATTTTTGGTTCCGGGTCATCATGTCGATGCTGATGCGCCCGGTGCCGGCGACGTCGGCGATCGCCGACCCCGACATCCCAGCGAAGATGATGCTTTGGACGATGTTGATGTGTCCCAGACCGCCGCGGAAGCGGCCGACGAGCATGTCGCAGAAGCGCAGCAGCTTGTCGGTCATGTTGCTGATGTTCATGAGCTCGGCCGCAAAAAGGAACAGCGGCACCGCCAGAAGGACGTAGCTGTTGAACATGCCGTTGAGGAGTTGCTCCGCGGCGGTGCCAAGATCGAGACCGGCCATGAGCAGGTACAAGATCGACCCGACGATCATGGCGTGCCCGATCGGCAGGCCGAACAGACCGAGTACCAGGATCGTCCAGAGCGTTAGCGCAAACGGGCTGAACAGATTCATAGCGCGGAGCCGCTCCCGATGTCGGCTTCCGGCGCATGCCCGCGAATGGCGCGCCACGTCAGCCACGCGTACCGCACGATTGCGGCGACAGTGAACAGGATGAAGATGGAGTAGAGATAATCGAGCCTGATCCCGAGGTAGGCCGACCTCTCCACCTTCATGAACGTCACGTAGCTCGTCGCCGCGGGCAGGGACCATGCGTACATGACGACGAGCGCCAGGCCCGTGACGATGGTGAACGCACGGCGCGTCCGCTCCTTCACGACGCTGTAGATGATGTCGAAGCGGACCTCGTCCTTCTCGTCGAGGACGAAGACCGCTCCCCAGAGGACGCCCCAGATCCACATCAGCGTGCTGACCTCTTCGGTCCAGCCGACGGGGTAGTTGAGGACATAGCGGAATAGGATCTGCAGAATGAAGCACAGGAACATCACGGCGAGCATGAGCGCCGCAAGGTTCTCGGCCCGCCGCCGCAGCCAGCGTCCGATGGCGACGAGCTGTTCGGAATTCATGCGTCGCTCCAGCGCGGCCGGGGCAGTCCAGTTGCCGGAAGTGTCAAGTCGCCGCTGACCGCGGCGACCGGGTTTCGTGCGCCGTACCCTTTAGGCTCGGTCAGGATATGGCGTTGATGCGGTCGAGCGCACCCTTCGGCCAATCGTTGCCGTACTTTTCGAGGTATCGCTTCTGCGCTTGGCTGCGGAAGGCGTTCAGGTCCGGCGTATAGACCTTCTTGCCTTCGGCTTTGAAGAAATCGAGAGCTTCCTTCTCCTGGGCGTTGAACTTGGTCGTGTAGTCGTCGATCGCCTTCTCCGCGGCGGCCTGGAACCGGGACCGCTGCTCGTTCGTCATCGCGTCCCAGATCTTCGTCGTAACCACCATGACGTCATAGCCGACGACATGGCCGGTCAGGACGAATTGCGAGGTCACCTCGTAGAACTTCATGAGCCGGCTCGCGACGAGCGGGTTGTCCTGCCCGTCGATCGCGCCGGACTGCAAGGCTGTGTAGACCTCGGCATAGGCGACGGGGGTCGGGTTCGCTCCGATGGATTCGCCAAGGAATTGCCAGAACTCGCCCGGCGGCATGCGGAGCTTCACGCCACTCAGGTCGGCAGGCGTCTTGATCTGCTTGTCCGTCCTCAAGTTCACATGCCGCGAGCCGAAATAGACCGGCGTAATAACCTGGATGCCGAGCTGATCCCTGGCCATCTTGACGAATTCCTGGCCAACGTCGGCCTTGAAGGTCTTCTTCAGGTGGTCCGAATCCCGGAACAAGTAGGCCGATGTCATCAGCGACCATGCCGGGATCTGCTTTGAGATATCGGCTGGCGCCAGATTGCACATCTCAAGGTTGCCGCGCTGAAGCGCGACCAACTCGGTACCCTGCTTGAACAGGGTATTGCCCCAGAACGGCTCGAAATCGAGATCATTCTTCAGAGCTGCAGCCAAATTCTTGTAAGCCTCGGCCCGCAGGTCCTGCTCGGTGAACGCCGCGCTGAACCTCAGCTTTCGCTTGGTCTGGGCGCCGACGCCGCTCGCGGCGAGGGCGACGGCGGAGGCACCGAGCAGGGCAGCGCGGCGCGTGGTTCCGTGAAACATCCTTTTCCTCCCTGAGGCCGGTCATCTTTATAGGTTCGCATCATGCCGAAATCGCATCCGGACGCAACGGCAAATGCGAGAACGTAGGAGATTCCGCGATCTATCCGGCAATCGCCATGTCGCCTCCGAGACGGCCGCTCGCCAGCGCGTGCTCCACGCCTCCGGTGACATGGACGGACAGCACCTCGCGGGCCCCTTCCGCATCCCGGCGCAACGCGGCTTCAAGCAGGAGCTTGTGCTCCCGCGCCGCAACCCCGTTGCGAAAGCCGAGCGCCACGATCTGGTAGCGAAGATACTTGTCGAAGATTGCCGCGTGCGTTTCCATCAGCAGGCGCGACCCGCAGGCGGAAATGAGCGTCTGATGGAACTGCCAATCATACTGCTTCCATAGCTCGGTCGCGCCCCGGTCGCTGGCTTCCATCCGCTCTTCCATCACGGCAAGCTTGTAGTGCGCGGCGACGACGCGGCCCTCCCATTCGACGTCGCCGCGCTCGAACGATTGCTCGAGCGCGGTGCCCTCGAGCAATCGACGAAGCGCCGCGATCTCCTTCAGGTTCTTGGCGGAGACCGGCGCCACTTCGAAGCCGCGCTGGCCCTCGGCGACGACGAGCTTCTCGGAGGAGAGCCGGCTCAGGATCTCGCGCAAGGTGCTGACGCTCGCGGTGTAATCTTCCCGCAAGCGATCGAGCTTCAGCTTGCGCCCCGGCGGAAGCCGGCCGAAGAGGATGTCGGCGCGGATCCGGCGATAGGCCAGCTCGCCGGGCGTCGACGGTTGCGCAACGGCCCGCATCCTAAGCCATCCGCGCCTTGCGCTTCGAGCCGCGCGCCGAGACGCCACGAGAGCGCGGTCCGATCGGCCGCGTCGCTTCCTTATGCGGCCTTCGCGTGCGCGCCTGTGGGCGTCCCGGCGGCTCGAGCCACTTCAACTCACCCTTGGCGAGCGCCGTCTCGACGCAATCCTGGACGTGGCGCGCCAGGATCTCCCGCGCTCCAGAGAAATCCCGGCGCAGGGCGCAGCGCAGCAGGTCGCGGTGTTCTCGCGCCGCTACCCCTCCCCGGTAGATGTCGCCGACCATCTGATAGCGCAGATACTTGTCGTAAATCGACGCGTGGGTCTCGAGCAGAACCTCCGAACCGCACGCCGAGACGAGCGCCGTGTGGAACTCGCGGTCATAGCGCTTCCACAACTCGGCCGCCGTGCGATCGCCTGCCGCCATGCGGGTCTCGAGCGCCGAGAGCTTGTGGTGGGCGGCGACGACGCGACCTTCCCATTCCAGATCACCGTGCTCGATCGCCGCCCCGAGCGCGTGGCACTCGAGCAGCAGGCGCATCCCGGCCACTTCCCGAAAACCGTCCGCCGACACCGGCTCGACCTGGAATCCGCGCTGGCCCTCGGCGACGACGAGCCCTTCCGAGCAAAGCCGGTTCAGGATTTCCCGTAGCGTGCTCACGCTGATGCCGTAGCCCGAACGGAGGGTTTCGAGCTTCAGCTTTTGCCCCGGCGCCAGCCGGCCGAAAACGATGTCGCGCCTGATGGCGTTGTACGCGCTCTCGCCTACGGTTTCGCCGGCCATGCTTCCGTCCCTGATCTCGTCAGCGTGCCATGGCCCGGGGCTATCGTGAAGTGCGCCATGTGGCCATTACGCTTTCTATCATACAGATTTGATTTCGTATGTTACTGAAGCACTTTCATGCGGTGCGGGCGGCAGCGTGCGAGCTCGCCGCTTTTCCAGCATCCGCCCACGAGGGGAGCTTCGGAATGGCCTCAGGTTCCGGTTTCCTGGCGATCTGGAGCGACGTCGACCGTGGCGAGGAGACGAACTACCTCCACTGGCTGACCCGAGAGCACACGGCAGAGCGCGTGAGCGTGCCCGGCTTCCTTGGTGTGCGGGTCTTCCGCGCACGGCTCCCGGAGCATTGCCGCTACTTCATCCTTTACCGTTTGGCGGACCCTGGCGTGGTCGGCAGCGAGCCGTATCTCGCGCGGCTCAACGCGCCTTCCGAATGGTCGCGCCGCATCATGCCGATCCTTGGCAACTTCGTTCGCGGCGGCGGGCGCGTGGTCGCAGAAGCCGGCCGGGGAGAGGGTGCGACGGTCGTTCCGATCGTTTGCGAACATTCGGAGGTGGCCGCGGCGGGTGCAGCGCTCGGCTCCCTTGCGGCACTCGACCGTGTGGTTTCGGCGCGGCTTTTCGAGGTCGAGCAAAGGGAAACGGGGATTGCGACCAAGGAGAAGGCGATGCGCCCGAATGACGCGTCCTTTCCGGCGCTCCTTCTCGTCGAAGCGCTCGCCGATCCTGCACTCGACACGGCGATCGCCGCACTTCGAACGACGATCCGGATGACGGCGCCGCTCGTACGCTACGATCAGGCCTTTGCCCTCGATCGCAACGAGGTCGTCGAAGCACGAGCGCCCTGAATTATTTTCAGGCGCCCGCAGTCGAGAGCATGGCTTCGTAAACGTCCTGCAGGCGGGCGGCATGGCGCGCGGGTGTGAGCGGCGCCGACCAGTAGCGGTCGTAGGCGGCGCGGCCGAGGCGGCGGGCGGCCTGTGGATCGGCGAGCCGGCGCAGGGCGGCGGCGAGATCCGCGACCGCCGGCTCGACGACGAGGCCGGTCTCGCCGTCGCGGACCTTCTCGGCCGCCCCGGCGCGGTTCGAGACGAGGGCCGGGACGCCGACGGCGGCGGCCTCGTAGACCGTGAGCGGCCCGGTCTCGTACCAGCGCGACGGCGCCACCACGGCCGAAATCTCACCGCCAAGCATGGCGCGGACCTCGCCGGCCTCGAGCCAACCCGCGAGCTCCGCCTGCGGAGCGATGCCGCGGACCTCTGCGGCGAGCGGCCCGTCGCCGATGAAGAGTGCCGGGAGGTCCGCCTCGCGCGCCGCCTGCGCCACGAGGTCGGCGCCCTTCTCCCGGGTGAGCCGGCCGATGAAAGCGATCCGTGCGCCGTCGCGCATCTCGGCCGGCGGCCCGCGCTCGACCGCAACCGGATTGTCGACGCGATGATGGATGGCGCTGTCCGGCAGGAACGGGGCGATCGTCGCCTGCCCGCGATCGGAGACATGGATGAGGTGCAGCCGCCGGCCGCGAATCGCCCGGCGCGTCAGCTCGGTGCGGAGCACGCGCACCGCCTTGTGGGCGTAGCTGCGCGGATCGCAGGGCGCGGCGATGCAGCGCGCCGACAGCGGCGCAAGCGTGCAGGGCTCGGCCCTATCGAAGCGGTAATAGACCCCGTTCGGGTAGGCGAGGAAGTAATCGTGCAGCGTGATCGCGACCGGGAGCCCGGTGGCGAACACGACCGGCAGGATCGCCGGCGAGAAGGCGCGGGTCCACTGGTGGAGGTGGATCACCGCCGGGCCTGGCGGAAGCCCGGCGAGCACGCGCTTCAGCCGAGCGGCCGCGAGCCCGTTCCAGATGCCGCTGCGCGCCGCCTGCGCGGCCGGCTGGTCCCAGACGTCGGGAAGCCCGAAGCCGATGTCCTCGACGCGCGGATGGCCGAGCGCGGCCGTGCCGCTCTCCCCGACCGCATGCACATAGGTGACCGCGACGCCGGCTTCGGCAAGCGCGCGCGCCGAGTCGAGCGCGACGCGCTGCGCGCCGCCGCCGGCATCGGCAAAATCGGCGATGACCACGACCCGCATGCCCGTCCCGGCCTCCACCGGACGAGGCTACACGAGCCGCGTTGACGAGCCGTTGCGGGGCTCGGACGCCCCGTCAGCGATCGGCAAAGGCGAGCTTGGCGCCAAGCGCCGCGAAGGCGCCGGCAAAGCTGCGGCGCATCCAGGTCAGGACCCGCGGACGCGAGATGACGTGGTCGCGGATCGAGGCGGCGAACAGCCCGTAGCCGACGAAGACCACGAAGGTCATCAGCATGAAGACGGCGCTCAGGGCGAGCATGCGCGACAGCGGGTTCGCCTCCCCGGCGCTCACGAACTGCGGCAGGAAGGCCAGGAAGAAGATCGACAGCTTCGGATTGAGGATGTTGATCAGGATGCCGGTCACCGTGACCTGAACGGCCGAGCGGGCTCCGACCTCCTTCTCGACCCGCAAGGCGCCCCGCTCCCGGAGCGTGCTCCAGGCCATGTAGAGGAGATAGGCGACGCCGAGGTATTTGAAGACCTGGAAGGCGAGCGCGCTCGTGTGCAGGAGCGCCGCGAGGCCCATGATCGCCGCCGCCATGTGCGGGACGATGCCGATCGTGCAGCCGAAGGCGGCGACGACGCTCGCCCGCGCGCCGCGCGAGAGCCCTGCCGCTAGCGTGTAGAGGACGCCGGTGCCGGGCGAGACGACGACGATGAACGAGGTGATCAGGAATTCGACGCTCACGGGCACGCTCCTGTCGGCTGAGCCTTGCGGGGCGCCGGAATGTCGCCCGTGGCGGCGAGACAGGCAAGGTGATCGAGCGGCAGAGCCGGCACGCGCTTGATCCTGCGCCCCAAAAACAAAGGGCAGCCGTGAGGCTGCCCTTCGATCGTGAGGCCGAGTGGCGCGAAGCTACGCTGCCGCGCTCTCCGTCGTCTCCGCCTTCTGCGACGGGCCGGAATCCTTGCCCCTCGCTTCTTCGTCGCGGTCGACGAACTCGATCACCGCCATCGGGGCGTTGTCGCCGAAGCGGAAGCCGGCCTTGAGCACGCGGCAATAGCCGCCGCTGCGCTCCTTGTAGCGCGGCCCGAGCACCTCGAAGAGCTTCTTGACCATGGCGTCGTCGCGCAGCTTCGACATCGCGATGCGCCGAGCGTGGAGGTCGCCGCGCTTGCCGAGCGTGATCAGCTTCTCGACCACCGGGCGCAAATCCTTCGCCTTGGGCAGGGTGGTGACGATCTGCTCGTGCTTGATGAGGGCTGCCGACATGTTGGCGAACATCGCCAGGCGATGCTCGGAGGTGCGGTTGAACCGCCGGCCCCGGAAACCGTGACGCATGGCTCTCTCCTTTGCTTTACGGCCGCCGTGCCAAGGGCCGGCCGTTGTTTGCTTTGCCCCCTCTCCCGCTTGCGGGAGAGGGCTGGGGTGAGGGGAGCGTGGGGGCTGCCCTCACCCGGTCGCCTCCGGCGACTCGACCTCTCCCGCGAGCGGGAGAGGTGTTCTCAGTAGTGCTCCTCGAATCGCTTCGCGAGGTCCTCGATGTTCTCCGGCGGCCAGCCGGGGACGTCCATGCCGAGGTGAAGGCCCATGCCGGCGAGCACTTCCTTGATCTCGTTCAGGGATTTGCGGCCGAAGTTCGGGGTTCGCAGCATCTCGGCTTCGGACTTCTGGATGAGGTCGCCGATGTAGACGATGTTGTCGTTCTTGAGACAGTTCGCCGAGCGTACCGAGAGCTCGAGCTCGTCGACCTTCTTGAGCAGCGCCGGGTTGAAGGGCAGCTGCGGCGCGAGCGACGGCGCCTCTTCCTTGCGGGGCTCCTCGAAGTTGACGAAGATCTGGAGCTGGTCCTGGATGATGCGCGCCGCGTAAGCGACCGCATCCTCCGGGCTCATGGCGCCGTTGGTCTCGATCGTCATGGTGAGCTTGTCATAGTCGAGGATCTGGCCCTCGCGGGTGTTCTCGATCCGGTACGAGACCTTCTGGACCGGGCTGAACAGCGAATCGACCGGGATCAGCCCGATCGGCGCGTCCTCGGGGCGGTTGCGCTCGGAGGGGACGTAGCCCTTGCCGATCGCGACCGTGAACTCCATGCGGATCTCGGCGCCCTCGTCGAGGGTGCAGAGCACGAGGTCGGGGTTGAGGATCTGCACGTCGCCGACGACGTTGATGTCGCCCGCCGTGACGACGCCGGGGCCGGTCTTGCGCAGCGTCATGCGCTTCGTGCCCTCGCCCTGCATCTTGATGGCGATGGTCTTGATGTTGAGGACGATGTCGGTCACGTCCTCGCGCACGCCCGGGATCGACGAGAACTCGTGCAGCACGCCGTCGATGTGCACCGAGGTCACCGCCGCGCCCTGGAGCGACGACAACAGCACACGGCGCAGCGCATTGCCGAGCGTCGTGCCGAAGCCGCGCTCGAGCGGCTCGGCGACAAGCGTCGCGACCCGCTTCGGATCGTCCCCTTGAGCGACCTCGAGCTTGTTCGGCTTGATCAGCTCTTGCCAATTCTTCTGGATAACCACGGCGATACCTCTCAGCGGGTAAAGGCAAGCCCCTTGGCCTGCCTTCTCAAACGTTTGACAGGGGGCGCCCTGTGCGGATTTCGGTCAGACGCGGCGGCGCTTGCGCGGCCGGCAGCCATTGTGCGGGATCGGCGTCACGTCGCGGATCGAGGTCACCGTGAAGCCCGCCGACTGCAGGGCGCGAAGCGCCGATTCGCGGCCGGAGCCCGGGCCCGAGACCTCGACCTCGAGCGTGCGCATGCCGTGCTCGGCGGCCTTGCGCGCCGCGTCCTCGGCGGCGACCTGCGCCGCGTAGGGGGTCGACTTGCGCGAGCCCTTGAAGCCCATCGAGCCGGACGAGGACCACGAGATCGTGTTGCCCTGCGCGTCGGTGATGGTGATCATGGTGTTGTTGAACGAGGCGTTCACATGAGCGACGCCGGAAACGATGTTCTTGCGTTCGCGGCGGCGGACGCGGGTTGCTTCTTTGGCCATCTCTGATCCTTCAGGCGCGCCCGTGATGCCAGGCGCTCGGGACTAACGGAGGCAGTCGGCAATCGGCAGTCGGCAGTCGGGTCGATCCCCTTCGACTGCCCACTGCCGACTGCCGATTGCCGTTATTTCTTCTTGCCGGCGATCGGCTTCGCCTTGCCCTTGCGGGTGCGGGCGTTGGTGTGGGTGCGCTGGCCGCGAACCGGCAGGCCGCGGCGGTGGCGCAGGCCCCGATAGGCGCCGAGATCCATGAGCCGCTTGATGTTCATCGACACTTCGCGGCGCAGGTCGCCCTCGACGACGTAGTCGCGGTCGATGGTCTCGCGGATCTGGAGCACTTCCGCGTCGGTCAGCTGGCTGACCCGGCGCTCGGGCGGGATGCCGACCTTGTCGGCGATCTCCTGGGCCTTTCGCGAGCCGATGCCGTGGATGTACTGGAGCGCGATCACGACGCGCTTGTTGGTCGGGATATTGACGCCTGCGATGCGGGCCACGTGTCCGTCTCCATGTAGACGCGGTCGGCGAGCGGCCGCGAAGCGGTTCTTGTCGCGCGTCCGGTGGAGCCCGGCCCTCGCGCGGCTGCTGGTCAAGCAAAGAAAGCCCGGGACGGCTTCTCGCGAAGCCTCCGGGACCATCCGGTGTTCTGCTGGAGGCGTGGCATCTAATGCCTCGCGGTCGCGGCGTCAACCCTTCCGGCCGGCGCGAGGGCGCGACGAACCGCCTCCGCCACCTCCTCGATCGGACGCATCCCGTCGATCTCGACGAGCTGCCCGCGCGCCTTGTAATAGGGCGCAACCACGGCGGTATCGCGGTTGTAGGCCGCAAGCCGGGTCTTGAAGACCTCGGGATCGTCGTCCTTGCGGACCGGCTCGCCCCGGGCGCTCGTTTCCGCGGCCCGACCCTCGATCCGCTTGATGAGGGCGCCCTGGTCGACCTTGAACTCGAGCACCGCATCGAGCTTCAGGCCCTTCTCCCCGAGCATCGCGTCGAGGGCTTCGGCCTGGGCGACCGTGCGCGGGAATCCGTCGAGGATGAAGCCTTTCCGGGCGTCCGGCCGGTCGATGCGCTCGGCGACGATGCCGATCACGATGTCGTCCGAGACGAGCCCGCCCGATTCCATGATCGCCTTGGCCTTGAGGCCGACCGGCGTGCCGGCCGCGACCGCCGAGCGCAGCATGTCGCCGGTCGAGAGCTGCGGGATGCCGTGGCGCGTGACGAGGCGAGCCGCCTGCGTCCCCTTCCCCGCCCCCGGCGGCCCCAGAAGGATGATCCTCATCGAAGCCCCCGCCCCCTGCCCTTCTGGGCGATGGCCGCCCCCGGCCCTCGCCCGGCCCGCCGCGCGCGTTCGACCGTCTCTCCCGAAGCCGGAGAGCTGGTCCTATCGGCGCCGCGCGCCGCGCAGCTTCGCCTTCTTCACCAAGCCCTCGTACTGGTGGGCGAGGAGATGCCCGTGGATCTGCGCCACGGTGTCCATCGTGACCGAGACCACGATCAGAAGCGAGGTGCCGCCGAAATAAAACGGCAAAGCCGCGTAGGAGACAAGGATTTCCGGGATCAGGCAGATGACCGTCAGATAAGCGGCGCCGATCACGGTGATCCGGGTGAGCACGTAGTCGATGAAATCGGCGGTGCGCTCGCCCGGGCGGATGCCGGGAATGAAGCCGCCGTGCTTCTTGAGGTTATCGGCGGTCTCCTGCGGATTGAACACGATCGCCGTGTAGAAAAAGGCGAAGAAGATGATCAGCGCCGCGTAGGCCAGCATGTAGAGCGGCCGCCCATGGCCGAGGTAGGTCGTCAGCGTCGACAGGATGCCGGTGCCCTGGTTCGTCGCGAAGCTCGATGCCGTCGCCGGCAGGAGGAGCAGCGAGGATGCGAAAATCGGCGGGATGACGCCCGAGGTGTTGAGCTTGAGCGGCAGGAAGGAGGTCTGGCCCTCGTACATGCGGTTGCCGACCTGGCGCTTCGGGTAGTTGATCAGGAGCCGGCGCTGTGCCCGCTCCATGAAGACGATGAAGTAGATGACCGCGACCACCATCACCAGGACGCCGAGGATGAGCGCGGTCGAGATCGCGCCCTGCCGGCCGAGCTCGAGGGTGCCGACGAGCGCCGAGGGCAGGTTCGCCACGATCCCGGCGAAGATGATGAGCGAGGAGCCGTTGCCGATGCCGCGCGAGGTGATCTGCTCGCCGAGCCACATCAGGAACATGGTGCCGCCGGTCAGCGTGATCACCGTCGAGATGACGAAGAACAGCCCCGGGTCCTGGACGATGTTGCCCGAGCTCTGCAGCCCGACGGCGATCCCCCAGGACTGGAAAACGGCGAGAACGACCGTGAGGTAACGCGTGTACTGGTTCAGGACCTTACGGCCGGACTCGCCTTCCTTCTTCAGCGCCTCGAGCGTCGGCATGACCGAGGTGAGGAGCTGGATGATGATCGAGGCCGAGATGTACGGCATGATGTTGAGCGCGAAGATCGCCATCCGCTCGATGGCGCCGCCCGAGAACATGTTGAACAGCCCGAGCACGCCGCCGGATTGGTTGGCGAAGCTCTGCCGCAGCGCCTCCGGATCGATGCCGGGGAGCGGGATGTACGTGCCGAGCCGATAGACGACGAGCGCCGCGAGCGTGAACCAGATGCGCTTCTTCAGCTCTTCGGCGCGGGCGATCGCCCCGAAATTGATGTTTGCCGCAAGCTGCTCGGCTGCCGAGGCCATGGTCGTGCCCTCAATGATGCGCGCCGCTTGAACGCCGGTCACGCGAGCGGCGGCCAAGCGAGTCGATCGCGGGCCGCCGCCGGTTCAGGTCGGATGTGGGGCGGCGGTCACGCCTCCGCAACGGCTCCGAGGATCGTGAGCGAGCCGCCGGCGCGCTCGATCGCGGCGCGGGCCGACTGCGAGGCGCCCGCGACCTCGAAGGAGAGCTTCGTCGAGAGCTCGCCGACGCCGAGGATCTTCACCCCGTCGCGCGGCTTCGAGAGGATGCCCGCCGCAACGAGCGCCTGCGCCGTGACCGGCGCGCCCTGGTCGAGCTTGCCGGCCGCGACCGCCTCCTGGATGCGGCCGAGATTGACCTCGTTCAGGTCGCGGGCGTTCGGCGGCGTGAAGCCGCGCTTCGGCAGGCGGCGGTGGAGCGGCATCTGGCCGCCCTCGAAGCCCTTGATCGAGACGCCGGTGCGGGCCTTCTGGCCCTTCACGCCGCGGCCCGCGGTCTTGCCCTTGCCGGAGCCGATGCCGCGGCCGACGCGCATCCGGTTCTTCGTCGCGCCGTCGTTGTCGCGAATGTCGTTGAGTTTCATGGCCCGTCCTTAACTCCGCGCGGCGTCTTCGACGCGCACGAGGTGCTTGACCTTCTCGATCATGCCGCGCACCGCCGGGGTGTCGGGCAGGGTCGCGCTGCGATGCAGCTTGTTCAGCCCGAGGCCGACGAGCGTCTGGCGCTGCCTGGCGTCGCGGCGGATCGGCGAGCCGATCTGCCGGACCGTGACGGTGCTGGTCTCAGCCATCGTTCCGCCCTCCTCAGGATTCGGCGCCGGCGCCGTCGGCGTCGACGATGCGGCGGCGGGACTGGAGCGTCGAGACCTTGAGGCCGCGGCGGGCCGCGACCGAGCGCGGCGAATCCTCGTTCTTCAGCGCGTTGAAGGTCGCGCGGACGAGGTTGTACGGGTTCGAGGAGCCGAGCGACTTCGCGACCACGTCCTGCATGCCGAGCGCCTCGAACACGGCGCGGGTCGGGCCGCCGGCGATGATGCCGGTGCCCTGAGGCGCCGCCCGCAGCACGACCTTGCCGGCGCCCCAGCGGCCGTTGACGTCGTGATGGAGCGTGCGGCCTTCGCGCAGCGCGACCCGGATCATGCCGCGCTTCGCCGCGTCCGTCGCCTTGCGGATCGCCTCCGGCACCTCGCGGGCCTTGCCGTGGCCGAAGCCGACGCGGCCCTTCTGGTCGCCGACGACGACGAGCGCCGCGAAGCCGAAGCGCCGGCCGCCCTTCACCACCTTGGCGACGCGGTTGATGTGGACGAGGCGGTCGACGAATTCGCCGTCGCCCGCCTTGTTGCGGTCATCCTGGCGGCCGCCGCCTCTTGCTTCTCTTGCCATGTCACCGTCTCACTTGCGCGGGCGGCGGAGCCCGCTCGCTTGAATGGGTTTTTCTCGCCCGCCGATCCTAGAAATCGAGGCCCGCTTCGCGCGCCGCGTCGGCCAGCGCCTTGACGCGGCCGTGGTAGAGATAGCCCGAGCGGTCAAAGACCACCGCCTTGACGCCGGCCTCGCCCGCGCGCTCAGCGACGAGGCGCCCGACTTCCTTCGCCGCGTCGACGTTGGCGCCGGTCTTCAGCTTGCCGCGCATGTCCTTCTCGAGCGAGGAGGCGGTCGCAAGCGTGACGCCGCGCTCGTCGTCGATGATCTGCGCGTAGATCTGCTTCGACGAGCGGAACACCGACAGCCGCGGCCGGCCGTTCGCGGCCTTGCGGATCGCGCGCCGAACCCGCGCCTTGCGGCGGTCCTCGGCCCCTATTCTCTCAGCCATGACGGACGTCCCTTACTTCTTCTTGCCTTCCTTGCGGAAGATGAACTCGTTCGCATACTTCACGCCCTTGCCCTTGTAGGGCTCGGGACTGCGGAAGTCGCGGATCTCGGCGGCGGTCTGGCCGACCTTCTGCTTCTCGATGCCGGCGACGACCACCTCGGTCGGCTTCGGCGTCGCGATCGTGATCCCGGCCGGGATCGGGTATTCGATGTCGTGGCTGTAGCCGAGCGAGAGCTTCAGCACCTTGCCGGCGACCTGCGCCCGATAGCCGACGCCGCTGATCTCGAGCTTCTTCTCGAAACCCTTGGTGACGCCTTCGACGAGGTTCGAGAGCTGCGAGCGGGACATGCCCCACTTCGCCCGCGCGTCCTTCGACTCGCTGCGCGGATTGACGGCGACGGCGCCGCTCTCCATCGCCACCGAGACCTCCTCGGGCACGACGAAGGACAGCTCGCCCTTCTGGCCCTTGATCTTCACCGTCTGGCCGGAAACGGTCGCCGTCACGCCGGACGGCACCGCGACCGGCTTCTTGCCAATTCGAGACATTCCTGGTCTCCCGTGGTTGGGGTCGAGGGCGCCTTGCAGGTCAGAAGACCTTGCAGAGCACTTCCCCGCCCACGTTCCTCTCTCTTGCCTCGTGATCGGCCATCACGCCCTGCGGCGTCGAGACGATGGTGATGCCGAGGCCGTCGGCGACGCGCGGCATCGCGTCGACCGATGCATAGACGCGCCGCCCGGGTTTCGACACCCGCTGCACGGAGCGGATCACCGGCTGGCCGTCGAAGTATTTCAGCTCGATGTTGAACTCGGTGCGGCCGTTGCCGAACTCGGTCGTCGAGTAGTCGCGGATGAAGCCCTCGGACTTGAGCACGTCGAGGACGCGCCCGCGCAGTCGCGAGCCGGGCGTGGTGACGTTTCCGCGGCGGCGCATCTGCGCGTTGCGGATACGGGTGAGCATGTCGCCCACGGGATCGTTGATCGCCATTGTCGCCGCTCCCCTACCAGCTCGACTTCACGAGGCCCGGGATCAGCCCTTTCGAGCCGAGCTCCCGGAGCGCGATGCGCGACATGCCGAGCTTGCGGTAATACGCGCGCGGCCGGCCGGTCATCTCGCAGCGATTGCGGACGCGGGTCGGGTTGCCGTTGCGCGGGATCTCCGCCAGCCTAAGGCGTGCCTCGAAGCGCTCCTCCATGGTCTTCGACTCGTCGTTGGCAATGCCGAGGAGCCGCTCGCGCTTGCCCTTGTATTGCTTGACCAGGCGCTTGCGCCGGTTGTTCTTCTCAACTGAGCTTTTCTTCGACATGGGGCCTCTCTCCGGTGTCCGCGTCTGAGATCGTCGATCTCACTGCCGGAACGGGAAGTTGAAATGGGTCAGCAGCGCCTTCGCCTCGGCGTCGGTCTTGGCCGTCGTCGTGATGACCACGTCCATGCCCCACACCGCCTCGGCCTTGTCGTAGTTGATCTCCGGGAACACCAGGTGCTCCTTGATCCCGAGTGCGTAGTTGCCGCGCCCGTCGAACGATTTCGGGTTCAGGCCGCGGAAGTCGCGCACCCGCGGCAGCGCGATGTTCACGAGCCGGTCGAGGAACTCGTACATCCGCACCTTGCGCAGGGTGACCTTGGCGCCGATCGGCATGTTCTCGCGCACCTTGAACTGCGAGATCGCCTTGCGGGCCTTGGTGATCACCGGCTTCTGGCCGGCGATGAGGGCGAGATCGGCGGCCGCGACCGACGCCTTCTTGGAATCCGCGGTCGATTCGCCGACGCCCATGTTGAGCGTGATCTTCTCGATCCCCGGCACCTGCATCGGATTCGTGTAGCCGAACTCCTCGACGAGCTTCGGGCGCACGACCTCGTCGTAGTGCTTGCGCAGGCGCGGCGTGTAGCCGGCGAGCGACTGCTTCGGCTTCGCCTGCTTCGGCGCCGGCTTCGCCCCCTTGTCGGCGCCCTTGGCGGCCTTCGCCTTCGGCTCGACGCCGCCCGGGTGCTGGGGCCTCGGTTGCTTCGCCTTGTCGCCCTTCGGGGCGTCGGATTTCTGCTTCTCAGCCATCGATCAGCTCCCCCGAGCGCTTGGCGAACCGCACCTTGCGCCCGTCGTCCAGAACCTTGAAGCCGACGCGCGTCGGCTTGCCGTCCTTCGGATCCGCATAGGCGAGGTTCGACAGGTGGACCGGCGCCTCCTTCGAGATGATGCCGCCTTCCTGGTTCATGGTCTGGCGCTGGTGGCGCTTGACCATGTTGACGCCGCGGACGAGCGCGCGCTCCTCCTTCGGCATCACCTGGACGACCTCGCCGGTGCGGCCCTTGTCGCGCCCGGTCGTGACGACGACCTTGTCGCCCTTCTTGATCTTCGCGGCCATCACAGCACCTCGGGCGCGAGCGAAATGATCTTCATGTGGTTCTTCGCCCTGAGCTCGCGCGGCACCGGCCCGAAAATGCGGGTGCCGATCGGCTCCTTCTGGGCGTTGATGAGCACGGCGGCGTTCTTGTCGAAGCGGATGACCGAGCCGTCGGGGCGCCGGACGTCCTTCGCGGTGCGCACGACGACCGCCTTCATGACGTCGCCCTTCTTCACGCGCCCACGCGGGATCGCCTCCTTCACCGACACCACGATGATGTCGCCGATGCCGGCGTATTTGCGCTTCGAGCCGCCCAGGACCTTGATGCACATCACGCGGCGCGCGCCGGAATTGTCGGCGACGTCGAGATTCGTCTGCATCTGGATCATGGCTTGATCCCTTTCCTTGTTTCAGACCGGTTTCCGACGGGCACGATTGCCGGCCGGACTGCGCCTGATGGGGATCTGACGTCCCCTGCCTTCCCGTTCGCCGCGGCAGGAATCCCTCGCCTTAAGGGCAGCCCTGCCGGGCGGTCTCAACTCGCGCCGGGCAAAGCCCAGCCTTCGCGCGGGGGAGCCGCCCATATGGGGCGCGCTCCCGACGCGCTCAACCCTTGTCGGAGAGCCCGACGAGCGCCTTCACCTCGTCGAGGATCCCGGAGCCCTCGCCGGCCTTGTCGCCGGACACGAGCTCCCAGGTCTTCAGCTTGGAATGCGGACGGGACTCCTGGATGAGAACCTTGTCGCCGGTCTTCGCGGCGTTCGTCTCGTCATGGGCGTGGTAGTTCTTCGAGCGCCGCACCGTCTTCTTCATGACGGGGTGCGTGAAGCGACGCTCGACCTTGACCACCACGGTCTTGTCCTGCTTGTCGCTGATGACGACGCCCTGCAATACGCGTTTCGGCATTCCAGATCTCCTAAGCCTTCGCTGCGGCGGGCTTCTGCCGCGTCAGCGTGCGCACGCGGGCGATGTCCTTGCGGACCTCGCGCACGCGCGCGGTGTTCTCGAGCTGTCCGGTCGCGCGCTGGAAGCGCAGGTTGAACTGCTCCTTCTTCAGCGCCAGGAGCTGATCCTGGAGCTGGTCCGGCGACATTGCCTTGAGATCCGAGAGCCGCTGCGTCGATTTCATGAGCTCCCCTCCCTACTCGGCGATGCGCTGGATGAAGCGCGTCTTGATCGGCAGCTTCGCGGCGCCGAGGCGCAGCGCCTCGCGGGCGATGTCCTCGGGGACGCCGTCGATCTCGAACATGATGCGGCCGGGCGCGACGCGCGCCGCCCAGAACTCGGGCGCGCCCTTGCCCTTGCCCATGCGCACCTCGGTCGGCTTCTGCGACACCGGCACGTCCGGGAAGATCCGGATCCAGACCCGGCCCTGGCGCTTCATCTGGCGCGTGATCGCGCGCCGCGCCGCCTCGATCTGGCGCGCGGTCACCCGCTCCGGCTCGAGCGCCTTGAGGCCGAACTGGCCGAAATTGAGCTCCGTGCCGCCCTTCGAGGGACCGCGGATGCGGCCCTTGAAGGCTTTGCGGAACTTGGTCTTCTTGGGTTGCAGCATGGCGAACCTCTAAATCCCTCTCGCTCCTTAAGCGGCCTGCTCGCGGTCGCGGTCGCGCTCGCGGCGGCCGCCCGAGCGGCCTCCCTCGTCGGTCAGGCGCTTGTCCTGCGCCATCGGGTCGTGCTCGAGGATCTCGCCCTTGAAGATCCAGACCTTGATGCCGCAGGTGCCGTAGGTCGTGAACGCCGTCGCGGTGCCGTAGTCGACGTCGGCGCGCAGCGTGTGCAGCGGGACGCGGCCCTCGCGGTACCACTCCATCCGCGCGATCTCGGCGCCGCCGAGGCGGCCCGAGCAGTTGATGCGGATGCCCTCGGCGCCAAGCCGCATCGCCGATTGCACGGCGCGCTTCATGGCGCGGCGGAAGGCGACCCGGCGCTCGAGCTGCTGGGCGATCGACTCGGCGACGAGCGTCGCGTCGACCTCGGGCTTGCGCACCTCGACGATGTTGATCGTCACGTCGGCGTCGGTCATCTTGCCGACGAGCTTGCGCAGCTTCTCGATGTCGGCGCCCTTCTTGCCGATGACGACGCCGGGCCGCGCCGAGTGGATCGTGACGCGGCACTTCTTGTGCGGCCGCTCGATGACGATCTTCGACACTGCCGCCTGCTTCAGCTGCTTCATCAGCGCTTCGCGGACGGCGATGTCCTCGTGCATCAGCCGCGCGTACTCGCCCTTGCGGGCAAACCAGCGCGAATCCCACGTCCGGTTGATGCCGAGCCGAAGACCGATCGGGTTGACTTTCTGACCCATCAGATCACCTCACGCCTGTTCGGCGGCGACTTCCCGAACCACGATGGTGAGGTTCGAGAACGGTTTCAGGATCCGGGCGCCGCGGCCGCGGGCTCGGGCATGGAAACGCTTCAGCACCAGGGCCTTGCCGACGAAGGCCTGGCTGACGACGAGGTCGTCGACGTCGAGGTCGTGGTTGTTCTCGGCGTTGGCGATGGCGCTCTCGAGGCACTTGCGCACCTCGCGCGAGATGCGCTTCTGCGAGAACTCGAGATCGGCAAGCGCCGTCGCGACCTTCTTGCCCCGGATGAGCTGCGCGACGAGGTTCAGCTTCTGCGGCGAGACGCGCAGCATGCGCGCCACGGCCTTGGCCTCGCTCTCCGGCAGCGCCCGGGGTGTTGCGGCCTTGCCCATCTTACTTCCTCTTCGCCTTCTTGTCCGACGAGTGGCCGTGGAAGGTGCGGGTCGGCGAGAACTCGCCGAACTTGTGGCCGACCATCTCCTCGGTCACGTAGACGGGGATGTGCTTCTGCCCGTTGTAGACGCCGAAGGTGAGGCCGACGAACTGCGGCAGGATCGTGGAGCGGCGGCTCCAGATCTTGATCACCTCGTTGCGGCCGGAGCCGCGCGCGGCCTCTGCCTTCTTGAGAAGGTAGCCGTCGACGAACGGTCCCTTCCAGATCGAACGTGCCATGGCTTAAGCCCCTACTTCTTCTTGCGGTCGTGCCGGCTCGACACGATGAATTTGTCGGTCCGCTTGTTGGAGCGGGTCTTCGCGCCCTTGGTCGGCTTCCCCCACGGGGTCACCGGGTGGCGCCCGCCCGAGGTGCGGCCCTCGCCGCCGCCATGCGGGTGGTCGATCGGGTTCATGGCGACGCCGCGATTGTGCGGGCGCTTGCCGAGCCAGCGGTTGCGGCCGGCCTTGCCGATCGAGATGTTCATGTGGTCCGAGTTCGACACCGCCCCGACGGTGCCGAAGCACTGGCCGTGAACCTGGCGCTGCTCGCCCGAGTTCAGGCGCAGCGTGACGTAACCCTGGTCGCGGGCGACAATCTGGGCGTAGGTCCCGGCCGAGCGGGCAAGCGCGCCGCCCTTGCCGACCTTGAGCTCGACATTGTGGACGATGGTGCCGACCGGCATGTTGCCGATCGGCATGGCGTTGCCGGGCTTGATGTCGACCTGATCGCCGGCGACGACGGAGTCGCCGACGGCGAGCCGCTGCGGCGCCAGGATGTAGGACAGCTCGCCGTCGGCGTAGCGGATCAGGGCGATGAACGCGGTGCGGTTCGGATCGTATTCGATCCGGTCGACCGTCGCCGCCTCGCCCGGATGCCCGCGGCGCTTGAAATCGACGTAGCGGTAGGTCTGCTTGTGACCGCCGCCGCGGAACCGCACCGTCACGCGGCCGAGGTTGTTGCGCCCGCCGGTGCCGATCTGGCCCTCGGTCAGCGCCTTGACCGGCTTGCCCTTGTAGAGCTCCCGGCGGTCGACGATGACCAGCTGCCGCAGGCCCGGCGTGATCGGTTTGAAGGTCTTCAAAGCCATGGGTTCAGCCCTTCACCTGCTCAGAGACCGGTCGTGACATCGATCGATTGACCCTCGGCGAGGGTCACGACGGCCTTCTTGACGTCCGAGCGCTGGCCGCGCGTGCCGCGGAACATCTTCACCTTGCCCTTGGTCACGAGCGTGTTGACGCTCACCACCTTGACGTCGAAGAGCCGCTCGACCGCTTCCTTGATCTGCGGCTTCGTCGCGTCCTTGCGGACGCGGAAGACGACCTTGTTGTGCTCCGAAAGCGCGGTCGCCTTCTCGGTGATGACCGGGCTCAGGATGACGTCGTAATGGCGCGGATCGAGACTCATCTGAAGCGCGCCTCCAGCGCGTCGACGGCCGCGCGCGTCAGGACGAGCTTGTCGCGGCGCAGGATGTCGTAGACGTTGATGCCCTGCACCGGCAGGACATCGACGTTCGGGATGTTGCGGGCCGCGCGGCCGAAGTTCACGTCGACCTCGGCGCCGGCGATGATGAGCGCGTTCGAGAGCCCGAGCTTGCCGAAGGTCGCCTTCAGCGCCCCGGTCTTCGGCTCGGCAAGCCGCGCGTCGTCGACGACGATGAGCGACGCGTCCTTGGCCTTCGCCGACAACGCGTGCCTGAGCGCGAGCGCCCGCACCTTCTTCGGCAGGTCGTGCGCGTGGCTGCGCACCTGCGGGCCGAAGGCGCGGCCGCCGCCGCGGAACTGCGGGGCGCTCGCGGCGCCGTGCCGGGCGTTGCCGGTGCCCTTCTGCTTGTAGATCTTCTTCGTCGTGCGATCGATCGCCGACCGGTTCTTCACCGCGTGCGTGCCGGCCTGGCGCTTGGCGAGCTGCCAGCGGACGCAGCGCTGCAGGAGGTCCGGGCGCGGCTCGAGGCCGAAGATCGCCTCGTCAAGCTCGACCGAGCCGGCGCTGCCGCCGTCAAAGGTGCTGATGTCGATCTTCATCACGCATTCTCCTCGGCCGCGGCCTCCGGAGCCTCAGCCGCCGCCGGAGCAGCTTCGCCGGTCGGACCGCGGAACTTGCCCGGCATCGGCACCTCGGCCGGAAGCTTCCGCTTGACGGCGTCGCGGACCGAGATCCAGCCGCCGGCAACGCCGGGGACGGCACCCTCGACGAGGATCAGCCCGCGCTCGACGTCGGTCTGCACGACGCGCAGATTCTGCGTCGTCACGCGCTCGACGCCGAGATGGCCCGGCATCTTCTTGTTCTTGAAGGTCTTGCCCGGATCCTGGCGGCCGCCGGTCGACCCGATCGAGCGGTGCGAGACCGACACGCCGTGCGAGGCGCGCAGGCCGCCGAAGTTCCAGCGCTTCATGCCGCCGGCAAAGCCCTTGCCGGTGGTGGTGCCGGTGACGTCGACGAACTGTCCCGGGATGAAGTGGTCGGCGGTGATCTCGGCGCCGACCGGGATCACGGCGTCCTCGGTCACGCGGAACTCCGCGAGCTTGCGCTTCGGCTCGACCTTGGCGACCGCGAAACGGCCGCGCTCGGCTGCCGAGACGTTCTTCACCTTGGCCTTGCCGACGCCGAGCTGGAGCGCCGTATAGCCGTTCTTGTCCTTCGTCAGATGGGCGACGACTTGGCAGCTGTCGACCTTCAGGACGGTCACCGGGACGTGTTCCCCGGCGTCGGTGAAGACGCGGGTCATCCCGACCTTCTGTGCAATGACGCCTGAGCGCATGTGCGAATCCTCTGAGGCGCTTCTCTTAAAGCTCCAAGCCTTGCGGGCTCAGAGCTTGATCTCCACGTCCACGCCCGCGGCGAGGTCGAGCTTCATCAGCGCGTCCACGGTCTGCGGGGTGGGGTCGACGATGTCGAGCACGCGCTTGTGGGTGCGCATCTCGAACTGCTCGCGCGACTTCTTGTCGATGTGCGGCGAGCGGTTCACCGTGTAGCGCTCGATGCGCGTCGGAAGCGGGATAGGACCCCGCACCTGCGCGCCCGTCCGCTTCGCCGTCGAGACGATTTCGCGCGTCGAGGCGTCGAGGATCCGGTGATCGAACGCCTTGAGGCGAATGCGGATGTTCTGACCGTTCATGGGTTGACCCGTTCACGAGAAAGGACGCGGCCGGCCTGCGACGGCCGCGCCGTTTTCTTCAGCTCTTTCATTCCATGATGCTGGCGACGACGCCGGCGCCGACGGTGCGGCCGCCCTCGCGGATCGCGAAGCGCAGCTTTTCTTCCATCGCGATCGGCACGATCAGGTGCACTTCCATCGCGATGTTGTCGCCCGGCATCACCATTTCGGTGCCTTCGGGCAGATGCACGACGCCGGTCACGTCGGTGGTGCGGAAGTAGAACTGCGGCCGGTAGTTGGTGAAGAACGGGGTGTGGCGCCCGCCCTCCTCCTTCGTCAGGATATAGGCTTCGGCCTTGAACTTGGTATGCGGCTTCACCGAGCCCGGCTTGCACACGACCTGGCCGCGCTCGACGTCCTCGCGCTTCGTGCCGCGCAGCAGCACGCCGACATTGTCGCCGGCCTGGCCCTGATCGAGCAGCTTGCGGAACATCTCGACGCCGGTGACGGTGGTCTTCTGCGTCGCGCGCAGGCCGACGATCTCGACCTCCTCGCCGACCTTGACGATGCCGCGCTCGACCCGCCCGGTCACCACCGTGCCGCGGCCCGAGATCGAGAACACGTCCTCGATCGGCATCAGGAACGGCTGGTCGATCGGACGCTCCGGCTGCGGGATGTAGTCGTCGACCGCCTTCATCAGCTCGAGCACCGAATCGTGCCCGATCTTCGGCTCGCGATCCTCGAGCGCGCACAGGGCCGAGCCCTTGACGATCGGGATATCGTCGCCGGGGAAGTCATACTTCGACAGCAGCTCGCGCACCTCGAGCTCGACGAGGTCGAGGAGCTCCGGGTCGTCGACCATGTCGACCTTGTTCATGTACACGACGAGCGCCGGCACGCCGACCTGACGGGCGAGCAGGATGTGCTCGCGGGTCTGCGGCATCGGGCCGTCGGCGGCGGAGACGACGAGGATCGCGCCGTCCATCTGCGCCGCGCCGGTGATCATGTTCTTCACATAGTCGGCGTGCCCGGGGCAGTCGACATGGGCGTAGTGGCGGTTCGTGGTCTCGTACTCGACATGCGCGGTCGAGATCGTGATGCCGCGGGCCTTCTCCTCCGGCGCCTTGTCGATCTGATCGTAGGCCGTGAACGACGCCCCGCCGGTCTCCGCCAGAACCTTGGTGATCGCCGCCGTCAAGGACGTCTTGCCGTGATCGACATGGCCGATCGTCCCGATGTTGCAGTGCGGCTTCGTGCGCGCGAATTTTTCCTTGGCCATCGCCCAACTCCTTCGGTGGGAACTTCGTGTCTATCTCGGCAGCGAAGCGCTTACGCGTACTTCGCCACAACCTTCTCGGCCTCGCCGCGAGGAACTTCCTCGTAGTGGTCGAACTGCATCGTGTAGTTGGCGCGGCCCTGGCTGAAGGACCGCAGCTGGTTGACGTAGCCGAACATGTTCGCGAGCGGCACCATCGCGTTGATGACGACCGCGTTGCCGCGCATGTCCTGGCCCTGGATATGCCCGCGCCGGGAGTTCAGGTCGCCGATGACGGAGCCGGTATAGTCCTCCGGCGTCACCACCTCGACCTTCATGATCGGCTCGAGCAGGACCGAGTGGCCCTTCTGCAGCGCCTCGCGCAACGCCGCCCGCGAGGCGATCTCGAAGGCGAGCGCCGACGAGTCGACCTCGTGATAGGCGCCGTCGACGAGCTGCACCTTGAGGTCGACGACCGGGAAGCCGGCGAGCACGCCGGCGCCGAGCACGCTCTCGAGACCCTTCTCGACGCCGGGGATATACTCCTTCGGCACGTTGCCGCCGACGATCTTCGACTCGAAGACGTAGCCGGCGCCGGGCTCGTTCGGCTCGGCCACGATCTTGACGCGGGCGAACTGGCCCGAGCCGCCGGTCTGCTTCTTGTGGACGTAGTCGACCGTCGTCGCGCGGCTGAGCCGCTCGCGATAGGCGACCTGCGGGGCGCCGATATTGGCGTCGACCTTATAGGTACGGCGCAAGATATCGATCTTGATGTCGAGGTGGAGCTCGCCCATGCCCTTGAGGATGGTCTGGCCGGATTCCTGATCGGTGGAGACGCGGAAGGACGGGTCCTCGGCCGCGAGCTTCGCCAGCGCGACGCCGAGCTTCTCCTGGTCGGCCTTCGACTTCGGCTCGACGGCGATCTCGATCACCGGCTCCGGGAACTCCATGCGCTCGAGGATCACGGGCTTCTGCGGGTCGCAGAGCGTGTCGCCGGTGCGGACGTCCTTGAGGCCGGCGAGCGCGACGATGTCGCCCGAGAAGGCCTCCTTGATGTCCTCGCGGTTGTTGGCGTGCATCAGCAGCATGCGCCCGACGCGCTCCTTCTTCTCGCGCGTCGAGTTGATGAGCCCGGCCCCCGACTCGACCTTCCCCGAGTAGATACGACAAAAGGTGATCGTGCCGACGAAGGGATCATCCATGATCTTGAAAGCGAGCATCGAGAACGGATCGCTATCGACCGGACGGCGCTCCACCGGCTGCTCGGTGTTCGGGTCGATGCCTGGGATGGCGCCGCGGTCGGCCGGCGACGGCAGGTAGTCGACGACCGCATCGAGGAGCGGCTGCACGCCCTTGTTCTTGAAGGCGGAGCCGCAGAGCACGGGATGGAAGGCGCGCTTCTGCACCGCGAGACGCACGAGGCGGCGAAGCGTCGCCTCGTCCGGCTCCTGGCCGTCGAGATAGGCGGTCATGGCGTCGTCGTCGAGCTCGACGCAGGCCTCGATCAGCTTCGTGCGGTACTCGACCGCCTGCTCCTTGAGGTCGGCCGGGACCTCGACCTCGTGGAAGTCGGCGCCGAGCGCCTCGCCCGACCACACGACGCCCTTCATCTTGATCAGGTCGACGACGCCCTGGAAGCTCGCCTCCGCGCCGATCGGCAGCTGCAGGCAGACCGGCTTGCCGCCGACCCGCTTGACGATGTCGTCGACGCATTTGAAGAAATCGGCGCCGATCTTGTCCATCTTGTTGACGAACACGACGCGCGGCACGTCGTACTTGTCGGCCTGGCGCCACACCGTCTCGGTCTGGGGCTCGACGCCCTGGTTGCCGTCGAGCACGCAGACGGCGCCGTCGAGGACGCGCAGGCTGCGCTCGACCTCGATCGTGAAGTCGACGTGGCCGGGCGTATCGATGATGTTCAGCCGCTTCTCGCGCCAGAAGCAGGTCGTCGCCGCGGAGGTGATGGTGATGCCGCGCTCCTGCTCCTGCTCCATCCAGTCCATGGTGGCGGCGCCCTCATGGACCTCGCCCATCTTGTGCGACTTGCCGGTGTAATAGAGGATCCGCTCGGTCGTCGTCGTCTTCCCGGCATCGATGTGCGCCATGATGCCGAAATTGCGGTAGTCCTCGATCGCGTGCGTGCGGGGCATCGCTCAAAAGCTCCGAAAGGGTGCGCCGTTACCAGCGGTAGTGCGAGAAGGCGCGGTTGGCCTCAGCCATCCGGTGCGTATCCTCGCGCTTCTTGACGGCGTTCCCACGGTTGTTCGCGG
>DAINQO010000016.1:0-29954 GCA_036742625.1 Microvirga sp. | reverse complement strand
CAACGCGGCGCGGGGGCGACACAGCGATGCTCGATCCAGCCGAATTCGTCTCGCAGCCGGCGCCGGGGCGCGACTGCGGCAGCTGCACCTTGTGCTGCAAGGTCTTCGACGTGCCGGTGCTCGAGAAGCCGGCCGGGCAATGGTGCCGGCACTGCCTGCCGGGCCGCGGCTGCGGCATCCATGCGACGCGGCCGGACCACTGCCGGGCCTTCTATTGCCTGTGGATGACGCAAGGCTGGCTCGGCCCGGAGTGGAAGCCCGAGCGCTCGAAGATGGTCCTGACGATCGACCCGGATACCAAGTTCCTGATGGTCCAGGTCGACCCCGGAAACGCCGGCGCGTGGCGGCAGGAGCCCTACCGCAGCCATCTCAAGCAGTTTGCGGCCTCCTGGCTGAAGCTCAGGCGCCACGTCGTGGTGTTCGTCAACAAGACCGCGACCGTGGTGCTGCCGGACCGCGACGTCGCGATCGGCACGATCGAGCCCGGCGACCGCATCGTCGCCCGCGAGCGCCAGACCGCGACCGGCGTCAGGGTCGAGATCGAGAAGGTCAGGGCGGCGGCCTGATCCCCGGCGGCGCTTCGTAGCGGCAGCCCATCGCCTCCAGCATCTCCGCGACCGCGATCGCGGTGCGGTCCTCTCCCTTCGCGGCGATGATCTGGACGCCGGTCGGCAGCCCGGCCGCGGTGCGGGTCACCGGGACGGCGGCGGCCGGCAGGTCGGCGCCGCTCGCGAGCGAGCTCCACTTGAGGAGATCGAGGTAAGGCACGGCAGCGCCGTCGATGTCGAGCCTGCGGGCGTGGACGTCGGGGGCGTGGTCGTGCGGGATCGCGACGACCGGCGCCGGCGGGCACAGCACCACGTCGTGGCTCTCGAAAAACCGCGCCCATTGCCGCTCGATGCGGCGCTTGCGCAGCGTCGTCTGGTGGTAGAGCGACGGCGTCATGCGGGAGCCGCGGGCCTGCAGCGCCCGGTGCGAGAGATCGTTCGGCGAGGCCGAGGCGGCGCCCTGCTGCAGGCGCAGCCGGATCTTCGGCGGCAGCCCGTAGGCGACGATGAAGTGGTTGAGGAGCGAGAACACCTCGAAGGCCTCCTCGAAGCGCACCGCCGGCCGGGTCCGCTCGTCGATGATCGCGCCGGCATCGGCGAGGAGGCCCGCGGCGCGCCGCACCCCGGCCGTGACCTCGCCTTGCGCCGCCGCGAAGGCGTCGTCGACCCAGAGCGCGACGCGCAGGCCCTTCGGATCGGTGCGCCGCGGTTCGCGCAACGGTGTCGACACCGTTGCGTCGCGCGGTCCGGCGAGGATCGGCAGGACGAGATCGAGATCGGCGGCGGAGCGGGCGAGCGGTCCGGCGACCATCACGTCGACGTTGCGCGCCGTGCGCCGCTCGGGCGGCGGTGGGACATGGCCCCAGGTCGGGACGAGCCCCCAGCTCGTCTTCAGCCCGAAGATGCCGCAGGCATGGGCCGGCCAGCGGGCCGAGCCGCCGAGGTCGGAGGCGAGCTCGAAGGCCGCCATCCCGGTCGCGACCGCGGCCGCCGCGCCGCCGGACGAGCCGCCGGGCGAGCGGGCGAGGTCCCACGGATTGTTCGACGTGCCGTAGACCGGGTTGTAGGCCTGGAAATCGGTGACGAAGGTCGGGACGTTGCTCTTTGCGACGATCACCGCGCCGGCGGCGCGCAGCCGGGCGACCGGCGCGGCGTCGGCCGTCGGGATGCGGTCCTTGTAGGCCGGCGCGCCGGCGGTCGAGCGCAGGCCTTCGACGTCGAAGGCGTCCTTGATGGTGATCGGCAGCCCCTCGAGCGGGCGTGCCGCGCCCGCCGCAAGGCGCCGGTCCGATTCCGTCGCCGCCCCGCGGGCAAGCTCCGCGTCGATGCCGACGACCGCGTTCACGGCCGGGTTCACGGCCGCGATGCGCGCCAGCGCCGCCTCGAGCAGCTCTGTTGCGGAGAGCTCGCGCTTGCGCAAGCGGTCGCGTAAGACGTGCGCCGGGAGAGCGAGGTCCATGCAGCGCGGGCTAACGGGCCGGACCGGCGGCAGGGGCCGCTCGCGCTGCCTCGGCCCGCGCCTCCTCGCGCCAGGCGACGACGACGCGCTCGAGCTCGGCGAGATCGTCGTGCGGAAGGCGCCCGAGGGTGCGGCGGACGTAGTCCTGCTGGGCGGCGATGCCCTGCCTTGCGAGATCCTGTCCCTTTCCGGTCAGATGCAGCGCGTGCGAGCGCCGGTCACCCTCGATCGCGCGGCGCTCGACGAGCCCGGCCTCGACGAGGCGATCGACGAGGCCCGAGACGTTACCCTTGGTAACGTAGAGACGCTCGGCGAGCTCCTGCTGCGTCAGGCCCTCGCGTTCGGTCAGCGTCGAGAGCACGTCGAACTGCGGGATCGAAAGCCCCACCGCCTTGAGCTCGCCGGCGATCGCGATCGAGACCCGGCGGTGCAGGCGCAGGAAGCGGAACCAGACCCGCAAGGGATCGGCCGCATGGGGCAGGTCGGCGCGTTGCGCGGCAGGGAACAAGGATCAGGAAACTCCGGCCGGAAAGATAGTTTACATGAGAACCATCTCATGCGCCAACCTCCCGAATGCACTTTCCCACCGCCGCGCCCCCCTTCTATGGTGGGCTCAAGAACGGAAAGGGGAACGCCCATGCAAGGCCTGATGCAGGACTGGTCCCTGCTCGTCCATCGCGTCATCGATCATGCCGCCGCCCAGCACGGGCAGCGCCCGGTGATCTCGCGCTCGGTCGAGGGGCCGATCCACCGCACGAACTACGCCGAGATCAGGCGGCGAGCGCTCAAGGTCGCGAAGCGCCTGACGCAGGACGGCATCGGCTTCGGCGACCGCATCGCGACGCTCGCCTGGAACACCTGGCGGCATCTCGAGGCCTGGTACGGCATCACCGGGATCGGCGCAGTCTACCACACCGTCAACCCGCGGCTCTTCGAGGACCAGATCGTCTACATCGTCAACCACGCCGAGGACCGGCTCGTCTTCCTCGACCTCACCTTCGTGCCGCTCGCCGAGAAGATCGCGCCGCGGCTTAACGGCGTCGAGCGCTACGTGGTGCTGACCGATGCGGCGCACATGCCGCAGACGAGCCTCAGAAACGCCGTCCCCTACGAAGAGTGGCTCGCCGAGGCCGACGGCGACTTCGCCTGGGCGGACTTCGACGAGAACACCGCCGCCGGCATGTGCTACACCTCGGGCACGACCGGCAATCCGAAGGGCGTCGTCTACTCGCACCGCTCGAACGTGCTGCACTCGCTCGCCGCGGTGCAGCCCGACATGCTCGGCCTGTCGTCGCGCGACGTCGCCCTGCCGGTGGTGCCGCTGTTCCACGCCAATGGTTGGTCCTTCGCCTTCTCGGCGCCGATGGCCGGCGCCTCGCTCGTCTTCCCGGGCGCGAAGCTCGACGGGCCGTCGGTGTGCGAGCTTCTGACCGGCGAGCGGGTGACGATCAGCGCCGCCGTGCCGACGGTCTGGTTCGCGCTGCTGCAGCACCTCGAGAAGACCGGCACCGAGCTTCCCGACCTGAGGCGCGTCGTCATCGGCGGCTCGGCCTGTCCGCGCGCCGTCACCGAGACGTTCCGCGACCGCTACGACGTCGAGGTGATGCACGCCTGGGGCATGACCGAGATGTCGCCGCTCGGCTCGGTGTGCTCGATGAAGCCGGAATACGGCCATCTCGAAGGCCCCGCCTGGCTCGACGTGAAGCAGAAGGTCGGCCATGCCCCGTTCATGGTCGAGATGAAGATCGCCGACGACGACGGTAGGGAACTGCCCTGGGACGGCGCGACCTTCGGCCGGCTCAAGGTGCGCGGCCCGGCCGTCGCCAAGGCCTATTTCAAGGGCGAGGGCGGCGCCATCCTCGACGCCGAGGGCTTCTTCGACACCGGCGACGTCGCGACGATCGACCCCTCCGGCTACGTGCAGATCATCGACCGCAACAAGGACGTGATCAAATCCGGCGGCGAATGGATCTCCTCGATCGAGCTCGAGAATCTCGCCGTCGGCCATCCCGACGTCGCCGAGGCGGCGGTGATCGGCATCCAGCACCCGAAATGGGACGAGCGGCCGCTCCTCGTCATCGTGCCGAAGCCCGGCAAGACGCCGACCAAGGATGACCTCCTCGCCTTCATGCAGGGCCGCATCGCCAAATGGTGGATGCCGGACGACGTGGTGATGATCGAGGAGATCCCGCACACCGCGACCGGCAAGATCCAGAAGATGACGCTGCGCGACATGTTCCGGGACTACCGCCTGCCAGGTACGTAGCGCACGGCACGGCTTGGTAACCTGCGTCATCCTAGGCTCGCCCGGTTGCCGCAACGAGAGCCTTTGCCGATGAACGTCGCCGTTCCCGTCCCGTCGATCACGCCGCAGATTCCGCTGACCGCGCGCACGCCGGTCGCCTTCGCCGGCGAGCGCGGCGATTTCTTCCGGCTCATCCTGAGGGGCAGCCTGCTTCAGGTCCCGACCGCGGGCTTCTATCGGTTCTGGCTCATCACCGACATCCGCCGCCATCTTTGGGGCCAGACCCTCATCGGCCGCGAGGGCCTCGAATACACCGGCACCGGGCGCGAGCTTGCGATCGGCTTCATGATCGCGCTCGCGGTGCTGAGCCCGATCTATGTCGTCTATTTCGTCCTCGGCCTCGCGGCCGAGCGGCTCCAGGCCTTCGCCAGCCTGCCGCTGTTCCTGATCCTGTACGTGTTCGGGCAATACGCCGCCTACCGGGCCCGCCGCTACCGCGCCACCCGCACGATCTTCCGCGGCGTGCGCTTCTGGATGACCGGCTCGGCGTGGCGCTATGCCGGCAAGACCTTCCTGTGGGACCTCGCGACGCTGCTCTCGCTCGGTCTGGCGCTGCCGTGGCGCATGGCGGCGCTCGAGCGCTACAAGATGCAGAACACCCGCTTCGGCGATCTGCCGGGCGATTTCGTCGGCACCGGCGGCGCGCTGTTCTGGCGCGGCGTCGGGCTCTGGATCCTGGCGCTCGGGCTGCCGATCGCAGCCGCCGCGACGATCGCGGCGGCGATCGCCGGCGGCGCCCCCGAGCTCGTGCCGGTCGCGGTCGTCGTCGCGGCGGTCGCGCTCCTCGGCCTGCCGCTCGTGTTCGTGCTGTTCCGCGCCACCGTCATGCGCTGGTCGATCGACGGCGTGCGCTTCGGCGCGGTCTCGGTCGAGAGCGGGCTCGGCCGCGGCGCCGTCCTTCGCTGCTATGCCAAATGGGCGGCGGCCGTGCTCGGCTGGGGCGCCGCTTTCGCGGCCCTTGGGGGCGCCGCCTTCGCCTTGCGGACCGGCGGCAGCGGCTTCGCGAACATCCGCGCCGGCCTCGCCGGCGCCTGGACGAGCCACCTCCTCGATTTCGCCGGCGTGCTTCTCTTCTACCTCGTCTTCCTCCTCGGCGTCGGCGTGCTGAAGCGCTATTTCCTCGACCGCGGGCTGTGGGCGGCGGTCGCCGCCTCGACGACCGTCGTGAACCTCGCCGCGGCGGATCGCGTCCAGGCGGCAGGTGAGGCCGCCGGCAGCCTCGGCGAGGGCCTCGCCGATGCGCTCGACGTCGGCGTCATCTAGCGATGAGCGGCGCCACCGCCGGGGTCTTCTACGACGGCGTCGCGACAAAGCCCCGGCCGGTGACGCTGCGCTTCGGCGCCGAGGCGCTGGAGATCCTCGAAGACGAGGCGACCGCGGCGCGCTGGCCCTATCCCGCCATCAGGCGGCTGCCGGCCGCGGCGTCGCGGCTACGGCTGCGAAGCCTCGGCGGGCCGGCGCTCGCCCGGCTCGAGGTCGACGACGCCGCGGCCGCGGCCGAGCTCCTGCGGCGCTCAGCCCAAGCCGAGGAGGGCACGACCGACCGGCGCACGGTCGCCCGCATCGTCGGCTGGTCGCTCGCCGCGACCGCCTCGCTCGTGCTGACGGCGATCTATCTCGTGCCGCTCGCGGCCGACGAGCTTGCGCCGCTCGTCCCGGTCGGGCTCGAGCGCCGCATCGGCGAGGCGGTCGACAACCAGGTCAGGACGCTCTTCGGGGGCAAGGCCTGTGCCGGCGCGCCCGGCAGCGCCGCGCTCGCGAAGCTGTCGGCGGCGCTCGCGAGCCGCGCCGACCTGCCGCTGCCGGCCGAGGTCAGCGTGCTCGACTCGGGGATTCCGAACGCCGTCGCGCTGCCCGGCGGGCGCGTCTATCTCTTCAAAGGCCTCCTGCGGCGGGCGCGGGAGCCGGACGAGATCGCCGGCATCCTGGCGCACGAGCTCGGTCACGTGGCGCGCCGCGACGGCATGCGCAAGCTCATCCAGACCGGCGGCAGCTCGTTCCTGCTCGGGCTCCTGTTCGGCGACATCACCGGCGGCGGCACGCTGATCTTCCTCGGCCGCGCGCTCGTCGATTCGTCCTATTCGCGCGACGCCGAGACCGCCGCCGACCGCTTCGCGGCCGACATCATGGTCGGGCTCGGCCGCTCGCCGCGGCCCATGGGAGCCTTCCTGGTGCGCATCACCGGCGCCCAGAAGGACATGCCGCTGCCGTTTCTGGCGAGCCACCCCGTCAGCGCCGAGCGGCTCGAGGCGCTCGATGCGCGCGCGGTCGCGGCAACCGCGCCGCCGCTCCTCACCGAGCAAGAGTGGCGCGACCTCAAAAGCATCTGTAAGCCGGGCTAACTCACCCGACCTTCTTAACGCCAGCAAGAGCCGATGCGCCGCCTGATCATCGAGGAACCCGTTTCGCGCGCCGCGATCTGGTCCGGCCGCACCGCCTGGTTCGCGCTTGCCGTGACCGCGGTCGCGGTCGCGTTCATGCGCTTCCAGCTCGTCGACTTCCTGCCGGGCTTCGTGTCGCTCGCGGCGGCGCTCGGCGTCGCGGTCGCGGCCGTGCTCCTCGCCTTCGCGGCGTTCGTGCGCATCTGGATGGAGGGCCGGCGCGGCGTCGGCGAGGCGGTGAAGGGCCTCGTGCTGGCGCTCGTCATCCTGGCATATCCGGGCCTCTACGCGCTACGCGCCCTGACCCTGCCGGCGTTGAACGACATCTCGACCGACATCGACGATCCGCCCGCCTTCTCGCGCTCGCGCGCTTCGCTCGAGGCGCGCAACGGCCGCCTGCCGCCGGACGTTGCGCGCGAGAAGCGGATCGTCCAGCGCGACGCCTATCCGCAAGTCGCGCCGCTGACCCTCGACCTCGCGCCCGAAGAGACGTTCGACCTCGTCCGCAAGGCGGCGGCGAACCGCGGCTGGCAGGTCATCGAGACGGTGCGGCCGGGCGGCCGCGTCGGGCTCGGCCGCATCGAGGCCGTCGACCGCAGCTTCCTACTGCGGCTCCCGGACGACATCACGGTGCGGATCCGCCCGCGCGCCGACGGCAGCCGCATCGACGTGCGCTCGGCCTCGCGCATCGGCACGCACGACCTCGGCCAGAACGCCCGCCGCATCCGCGCCTATCTCGACGAGATCTCAAATCTGGCGCTGGCGCTGAAGTGACGCTCGCACCTCTCTCGGCAAGCAGGGAGAGGAGCCCTACGCCAGGCGGTACTGCCCCTGCGGCGTCGGCGGGCCCTCGGTCGAAACGATGCCGCGGGCGACGAGGTCCTCGAGATGGGCGAAGACCGAGAGCCCGGCGGCGCCGGCGAGCGCCGGCTTCAGGCCCTGGTAGATCGCCGGCACCATCTCGGCGATGGTGCGGTCGCCGGCGGCGAGGCGGTTAAGGATCGAGGTCTCGCGCTGGCGGCGGTGATGGGCGAGCGCGCGCACCATCCGCTGCGGCTCGGTCACCGGCCCGCCGTGCCCCGGCCAGTACAGCGTCTCGTCGCGCCGGCGGAGCTTGTCGAGCGAGGCCATGAAGTCGCTCATCGCGCCGTCGGGCGGGCCGATGAACGAGGTCGCCCAGGCCATGACGTGGTCGGCCGAGAACAGCGCGCGCTCCTGCGGCAGCGCGAAGCAGAGGTGGTTCGCCATGTGCCCCGGCGTCGCGACCGCCTCAAGGCGCCAGCCCGGCCCCTCGACCGCGTCGCCCTCGTGAAGCTCGAGGTCGGGCGCGTAGGCGAGGTCGGCGCTCGCCTCCAGCGCGTTGCTCTCGCCAGGGCTCAGCGCGCGGGCGCTGCGATGGACGCTGCAGCCGACGATCGGCGCCCCGGTCGCGGCCTTCAGGGCGCGCGAGGCCGGCGAGTGGTCGCGGTGGGTGTGCGAGACGAGGATGTGCGTGACGGTCTCGCCGCGCACGGCCGCCAGCAGCGCCTCGACATGGGCGGGCGAGTCCGGGCCCGGATCGACGATCGCGACCTGCCCGCGGCCGACGACGTAGCTGCAGGTGCCGGTGAAGGTGTAGGGGCCGGGATTGTCGGCGACGATCCGGCGCACGAGCGGGCTCACCGCGAGGCAGGCGCCGGCGCCGACCGGGAAATCGAGGTCGAAGGTGAGGTCGTTAGGCATGGGTGGGTGAGTAGTCAGTCGTCAGTCGTCAGTCGAGCCTCCTCACGACCGACCACTCACCACTCACGCCCTACTCACGACTGACCACTGACCATTCACCAGGCTATTTCGCCTCCGGAAACAGCATCTCGGCGCGCCAGTCCTTCGGCGGGTTCTTGAGCGAGCCGGTCTTCGCCATGAACTCGGCGAACTTGTCGAGCCCGAAGGGCTCGGTCGTGAAGCGCACGCCGGGCTTCGACATCAGCTCGACGATCTCCTCCTTCGGCGTCTTGTCGCTCGACAGCTTGAGGTAGATTTCGGCGGCGGCGCCCTTGTCCTTGTTGATGAAGTCGGTCGCCTCCTGGAGCGCCGACAGGAAGCTCTTGTAGAGCTTCGGGTTCTCGTCGCGGAACTTCGCCGTCGTGGCGACCATGTTGAACGATACCGGCCCGCCGAGGACCTCCTCGGAGGTGAACATCTGGCGGATGCCGGCCTGCTTCTGCTGCCGGTACTGGAACGGCGAGGACGAGAAGTTCGCGATGACCTCGCCCTTGCCGCCGAGCATCATCGCGGTGGCGTCGGGATGGGCGAGCGACACGGTGAGGTGGTCGAGCTTCTGGAAGTTCGCGTCGCCGAACTCCTTCGCGGCGGCCATCTGCAGGATGATCGCCTGCATCGACACCTTCACGGCCGGAAGCGCGATGCGGTGCTCGTCCTTGAAGTCCTTGAGCGACTGGATCGCCGGGTCGCGCACGTTGAGGATCAGCGGCAGCACGTTCAGCCCCGACGCGCCGCGGACATCGTAGTTGCCGCGCGTCTTCGACCAGATGGTGATGAGGCCGGGCAGGCCGAGGCAGGCGAAGTCGAGGTTGCGCGAGATCAGCGCGTCGTTCATCACGTCGCTCGAGCGGAAGGTGCCCCAGTCGACGGTGACGTCGCCGAGCCCGGCCGCCTTGGCATTCTTCTCGATGAGCTTCTGGTCCTCCATGACCATGAACTGGAGGTAGCCGAGCCCGTATTGCTTCGCGACGCGCAGCTTGTTGGCCTCCGCCCATCCCGAGGTGGCCGATAGAACGAGCGCCGCCGACGCGACGAGCGCCTTCAGTCGAATGTGAGCCATGGCTTCCTCCCGGCACGCCGGTCGCGCCGGCTTCGCCGGCCAATGTAGGGACAGGTCGCGCCGGCCTCAATCTCAGCCACCGCACCGCGACCGTTGCCGATTCCCCACAGGCTCAGGCCAATCGCCCCCCTCCGCCGGCCCTCGGGCCGGCTTCGGCGGCGCTTCGTATTGACAGATCGCGAGCCCGACGTGTGTCGTGGCGGCCGAGCGGGCGCCGTCAACAAAAAATAACCGGCGCCGAGAGGGGGCATGGCGGCAACTCGATCCCAGCTTCGTTCCTGGCTCCTGCGCGTCGCCGCGGCGGCGCTCGGCGCCCAGCTCCTGTGCGCACCGGCCAAGGCGCAGCGCATCGTCGCCAGCCCGGAATACGATGCGATGTTCGCGCAGGTGCTGCGCGAGCCGGCAAATCTCGACCTGTCCTTCCGGTTCGCCGAGGTCGCGACCGCGGCCGGCGACTACGAGGCGGCGATCGGCGCGCTCGAGCGCATGCTTTTCTACAACCCCGCCCTGCCGCGGGTCAGGCTCGAGCTCGGCATCCTCTATTTCCGCCTCGGCTCCTACGAGATGGCGCGCAGCTACCTTGCGGGCGCGCTCGCCGGCGCCGACGCGCCGCCGGAGGTGAGGGCGCGGGTCGAGCCGTTCCTGTTCGAGATCGACCGCCGCCTCGCCACGACCCAGTGGAGCGGCTTCGGCCAGCTCGGCGTCCGCTTCCAGACCAACGCCAATGCCGGCCCGACGAGCTCGCTCGTCCGCGGCGCCGGCTTCGACGTCATTCTCGATCGCCGCTTCGTGAAGCGGCCGGACTGGAACCTGTTCGGGCTTGCCGCCGTGCGCCACATCCACGATTTCGACAACCAGCGCGGCGATGTCTGGGAGACGAACCTCGTCGGCTACGCGGCGCGCCAGTTCAAGATCGAGCGGCTCGATCTCGGGCTCGCCGAGATCCAGACCGGGCCGCGTCTCGCGCTCATGCCCGACCTGTGGGTCGGCTCCTCGATCCGCCCCTATGTGCTCGCCAATGCCGTGACGCTCGGCAACAGCTCGTATCTGACGACGTTCGGGGCCGGGGTGTCGCTCGGCCTGCCGCTCCCCGGCGGCGTGCTTTTCGAGCCGTTCGTCGAGGAGCGCCAGCGCCGCTTCGAGAACACCGACCAGTACCCGATCGCCGCCCAGCAGACCGGCCGCCTTTCGACGGCGGGCGCTCCGGTGCAGGGGCCGGTGTGGGGCTCGGTGCGCTGGCAGGCGCGCGCCGCCTATATCCGCAACGACGCCCGGGCCGATTTCAACGCCTACGACCAGGTCGCCTTCGACATCGGCTTTCCGGTCGAGTTCGGCGGCTTCTGGGCGAGCCCGCGCCCTTGGGTGCTGGTGCCGACCGCCGGCTTCTCGCGCTCGCATTACGACCAGCCGAACCTGATCATCGATCCGTTCGTGCGCCGCCAGGACCGGGAATGGCGCGCCGGCGCCATGCTCGACATCCCGGTCTGGCAGCAGGTCGGGATCGGCATCCAGGTCCAGTACGCGGTGACGAATTCGAACATCAGCAACTACGACATGAACAATCTGAGCGTCGTCTTCGGCCCGACGGTGCGGTTCTAGGGGAGAGCCATGCGGATCCGCTTCATCGCGCTGCCCCTCGGCCTTGCCGCCATGGCGCTCGCCGGCAGCGCCGGCTCGGCGCAGGAGATCGGCGCCGCCGGCGCCGTCAACCCGGCGACCGCCGGCACCCCGCCGGGGCGCCCGACGCGCGTTATAGAGCTCGGCGCGCGGGTGATCCACAAGGAGCGCATCCAGACGACCACGGGCGGCTCGGTCCAGCTCATCTTCCTCGACAAGACGACGCTCAACGTCGGCCCGAACAGCGACCTCGTGATCGACGAGTTCATCTACGACCCGAGCCGCGGCGCCGGCCAGATGGCGGTCTCGATGACCAAGGGCGTGCTGCGCTTCGTCGGCGGCAACATCAGCCATGCCGGCAATGCCAGCGTGAAGACGCCGGCCGCGACGCTCGGCATCCGCGGCGGCGTCGCGACGATCAAGCACCAGCCCTGCGGCGTGCCGCCGGTCGCCGGCCAGGGACTGCTCGTGCCCGACGCGCCTTGCGGGACGCGGGCGATCAACCATTTCGGCGTCATGACGGTGTCGACCGCGGTTGGCACCGAGGTCATCCGCCGCCCCGGCTTCGCGGTCACGATCGTGCCCGGCGCCGCGACGCTGCCGGCGCCGACGCGGGTGTCGCAGGCGGAAGTCGACGCGACGAACCTCCAGCTCTCGAGCAAGCCCGGCCAGAAGGGCGGCGCGCCCTCGCAGCCGACGGATCAGACCGCGGCGCGCGCCGGGGTTGGGATCCAGAACGCCGGCATCGCTCCGTCGCTGATCCCGGTGCAGCCGCAGACGACGGCTTCGGGGCCGGTGCAGATCGCCGCCGCGGCGGCGATCCAGCAAGGCGTGCAGAACCTGCAGCAGACGGCCGGCAACTCGGCGACCCAGGCCGCGACCGAAACGATCGTCATCGGGGAAGAGCGGAACCGGCGCCCGCCGCGGCCGCAGCCGACCGGGGTCAAGGTCTTCGCGCTCGTCACGAGCCCCGATCCGGCGCTGAACTCGTCCGTGCCCTTCGTCGCCGGGACTGTCGTCGCGAGCGGCGGCGTGCAGGTCTCGCCCGTCTTCGGCTTCCGCAACGCCGGCACGGAAGAGGATCCGACGCCGAAGGCGCGCACCCTTCAGGTCGCGTTCGGCGTCAACGGCAGCGGCGCCTCGCAATCCTCGAACTTCATGGTCGCGACCGGGGCTTTCGCGACGCAGCCGGACGGGACGCTCGTCTATCGCGGCGGCTTCGGCGCGACCTCGCGCAACCCCGCCGCCGTGCTGCCGTCGAGCGCCCGCGGCACGATCGCGTCGTCCGGAGCGGTGACGGTGGATGCCGACCGCGTCCCGACGAACGCGACCGTCAACCAGAACCGGATCGACCGGGCCGGCGCCATCGTGTCGAACGCGGCAAGGACGGTGATCGCCGGCGTGCCGGGCGCGAACTACCGTTTCGAGCAGAGCTTCTCCCCGGCGACGCCGCCGGAGGCGCTCGGGCAGAATCGTCCGGCGGCGACGCTCACCGGCTTCATGGGCGGGATGGTTCAGACGCGCGGCCCGGAAGGCAACGTTATCGCGGCAGCGCCGCTCATCGGCGCGAACGCGGTCACGCTCGATCCCGGCGATTCGCGCGTGCAGATGAACGCCGCCGTGTTCGCGATCCACCCCGGCAGCAGCCCGCCGCCCGGCGCGCTTGCCGACGCGATGTTCCAGTTCGGCAGCCTCGATCCGACGAAGCCGGCGCGCAGCACCTACATCGATCGCGAGAACTTCGCCGCCCGCGAGGCGATCGACACGAGCACGAGCCCGCCGCGGACGACCGGGGTGATCAACGGCGCGGCGGTCGATCGCGAGACGCTGCTGATGGCCGGCGCGAACACGCCGGCGATCCGCGCCGGGCTCCAGAACGCGTTCCCGGCGGTCGCGTTCTGCCAGTGCGAGTACACCCGGTGGGGGTTCTGGTCGGCCTCGACGCAGCGATCCGGATTTTCCGACGGCGTCCAGCTCGGCACCTGGGTCGCCGGCGAGCTGCCGGCCAATCCGCAAATCCCGACGACCGGCACGGCGACCTATGCCGGCCATGTCGCGGCGACGATCCAGAACGGGACGAGCCAATACCTCGCCGCCGGCAACCTGACGAGCACGATCAACTTCGGCAACCCGCTCGCCTCGAGCGCGCGGGTCGCAAACCTCGACGGCTTCAACTACGCCGGCCCGCTGACGGTGTCCGGCAACGGGCTCGGCGGCCTTCTGACGAGCGGCACCGGGCCCGGCGCCAACAACCTCCTCATGGCCGGGAGCCTCTTCAAGGGCGTGATGCATCCGTCGGTCGGCGAGATGGGCGGCCTGGTTCTGATCAACGCCAGCCAACAGTCGGTCTCGAGCTTCAACTACACCGGCAGCGGCATCTTCGCGGCGCGCATGACGGGCTCCGCCGGCCTCGGGCCATAAGATCGCGGCACGATCGCGGAGGCGTCCCGGCATGCGCAGCGTACCCTCACCACGGCGGTGCGCGGCAGGTGCGGCGCTTCTTGCCTGCCTCGCGTCCCCCGCCCTCGCGGCGGGCGATCGGGCTTTCGGCGAGCATCTCGCCTCCGAATGCGTCGCCTGCCATCAGCTCACCGGGCGATACCAGGGGATTCCGCCGATCGTCGCCTGGCCCGAGGAGACCTTCGTCGCGGTGATGAACGGGTATAGGCTCAAGGTTCGGCCGAACCCGGTGATGCAGACCATCGCGGCGCGGCTGTCCGACGAGGAGATCGCCGCGCTCGCGGCCTATTTCGGCAGCCTGCCGGCACCCCCGGCGCAATGACGAATTCCTAAAGGAGGCAGCATGACCCGCATCCATCGCAGACGGTTCCTCGCCGGCACCGGCGCCGTCGTCTTCGCAGGCGGCCTTCCCCGCCCGGCGCTCGCGCAGGCAAAGCCGCGCGTGATCGTCATCGGCGGCGGGCCGGGAGGCGCCACCGCCGCGAAGTACATCGCCAAGGATTCGAACGGCGCCATCGAGGTGACGCTCGTCGAGCCGCAGCGGGCGTTCACGACCTGCTTCCATTCGAACCTGTTCCTCGGCGGCTTCCGCGACTGGGCCTCGATCACCCATTCCTACGACAAGCTCGCCTCGGGCTACGGCGTCAGGCTCGTGCACCAGGCGGTGGCCGCGATCGACCGCAACGCGCGGACGATCCGCCTCGCCGACGGCTCCGAGATGGGCTACGACCGGCTCGTCGTCGCGCCGGGCATCGACCTCCGGTTCGACTCCGTCCCGGGCTATTCCGAAGAGGCCGCCGAGGTCATGCCGCATGCCTGGAAGGCGGGGCCGCAGACGCAACTCCTGAAGAAGCAGCTCGACGCCCTCGCCGACGGCAGCCTGATCGTCATGGTGGCGCCGCCGAACCCCTACCGCTGCCCGCCCGGCCCCTACGAGCGCGTCTCGATGATGGCCCATGTGCTGAAAGCCAAGGGCCACAAGGCCTCGCGGATCGTCGTGCTCGACCCGAAGGACAGCTTCTCCAAGCAGGGCCTTTTCCAGGAGGGCTGGGAGCGGCACTACCCGGGCATGGTCGAGTGGCAGGACCCGAAGATGCATGGCGGCATCAAGGGCGTCGACCCGTCGGCGATGACGGTCAGGACCGATCTCGAGACCTACAAGGCCGCCCTCGTCAACGTCATCCCGGCGCAGATGGCGGGCAAGATCGCCCGCGACGCCGGGCTCGCGAACCAGACCGGCTGGTGCCCGGTCGATCCGGCGAGCATGAAATCGGCGAGCGACCCGAACGTCTACGTCGTCGGCGATGCCTGCATCCCGGGCGACATGCCGAAATCGGCGTTCTCGGCGAACAGCCAGGCCAAGGTCGCGGCCATGATGGTGCGCGGCGAGCTCGCCCAGGCCCGGACCTTCCCGGCCCGCTACACCAACACCTGCTGGAGCCTGATCGAGACCGACGACACCGTGAAGGTCGGCGGCGCCTACGAGGCGAAGGACGGCAAGATCGCCGCGGTCTCGACCTTCGTCTCGCAGAAGGGCGAGACGCCGGAGGTCCGGCGGCAGACGCAGGCCGAGAACATGGGCTGGTATTCGGGCTTCACGGCCGACGTGTTCGGGTGAAGGCTACGGCATTGACGCATTGAAGGTCGGCGGCGCGCACCTCCCTCCCCCCGCTCGGCGGAAGCCGAGTGGCGGGGAGGGCCGACTCGGGCAAAGCCCGAGCGGGGTGGGGGGCGCTTCCCCGAGGCGCTTCGTCGATGACGCGGCTGTCGATGGCTGCCCTGGCCCAACCGGCCGCACCCTCCTCGTCGCCCTCTCGCCTCGCCCAGCCACCCCCCACCCCTACCCCTCCCCGCCACTCGGCTTCGCCGAGCGGGGGGAGGGAGGAGGGAGAAGCCGACATTGTGTGAATGGTAGCCCTTCGAAGGGAGAGGGTTACGCGATGAGCCTGTCGCGCGCCGCAAGCTGCGGAAACATCCGGCTCCACAGCGCCGCGACGGCGATCGTTGCGGCGCCGCCGATGACCACCGCCGACACGGCGCCGAGGAACGCCGCGAGCGTGCCGGACTCGAACTCGCCGAGCTCGTTCGAGGCGCCGATGAAGATCGAGTTCACCGCCGCGACGCGGCCGCGCATCGCGTCCGGCGTCTCGGTCTGGACGAGGGTCTGGCGCACATAGACGTTGACCATGTCGGCGGCGCCGATGAGGGCGAGGCAGGCAAGCGAGAGATGGAGGCTCGTCGACAGGCCGAAGCCGGTGGTCGACAGCCCGAACAGCGCCACCGCCTGCAGCATCCGCCGGCCGGCGTTGCGGGCGACGGGCCGGTGCGCCAGCGTGAAGGCCATGGCGAGCGCGCCGACCGCAGGCGCGCTGCGCAACAGGCCGAGGCCGACCGGCCCGACATGCAGGATGTCCTGCGCGAAGATCGGCAGGAGCGCCGTCGCGCCGCCGAGGAACACCGCGACGAGGTCGAGGCTGATCGCGCCGAGCACGACCGGGTGGGCGCGGATGAAGGACTGCCCGGCGACGAGCGTAGTCCAGCTCGTCCGTTCGCGGCGCCGCTCCGGCGGCCGCGGCACGATCAGCGCCGCGAGAAGCGCCGCCGCCGCGAACGCGGCAGCGACGGTCGCGAAGACGACGGTCGGTCCGAGGAGATAGAGCACGCCGCCGAGCGCCGGGCCGGAGATCGTCGCGGTCTGGTTGACGGAGGAGTTCCAGGCGACGGCATTGCCGAAATCCTCGCGCGGCACGAGCAGCGGCAGCAGCGCCTGCTGGGCCGGCAGGCCGAAGGCGCGCGCCGTGCCGGCGAGCGCGACGAGGCCGTAGACCGGCAAGGCCGCGTCCGCGCCCATCGCCGCGAAGAGCACGAGCCCGGCGGCCGAAAGCGCGGTTGCCGCATGCGCGATGAGCATGATCAGGCGGCGGTCGAAAGCGTCCGCGACATGGCCGGTCACGAGCACGAGCGAAAGCGCCGGGAGGAAGGCGGCAAGCCCGACGAGGCCGAGCGCGAAGGCCGAGCGGGTGAGGTCGTAGACGAGCCAGCCGACGGCGACGTTCTGCATCTGCAGCGCCATGATCGAGAGCAGCCGCGAGGCGCTGAAGAGCCGGAAATCGCGCGAGCGGAACGCGGCGTAGCCGGGGCGGTCACGCATGCGGAGGCGGGCGGGTCGGCATCGCAGAACCGCCTCGTAACATGACAGGCGGCCATCCACCACTCCGGCGGCCAGGATCTTGAAATTAATCCTTGACAGCCGCGGGGCCGAACCGCCCGCGGGCGCCCATGAAGCTGCGGCGCGCGCGCCCTAGGCTCGCGCCGACGACGGCGAGCCGCCTTCTGCTGATCCCGGCTTTCGGCCGCGGCCGGCCTGGGCTAGAAGGCGCTCGCCTCTCCAGCCCCGCCAAGAGTCGCCGATGGCCGAACCGCTCCCGAACGTGCACGTGCAGGCCGAGATCCTCGTCCAGGCTCTGCCGCACATGCAGCGCTACGACGAGGAGGTCGTGGTCATCAAATACGGCGGCCACGCCATGGGCGACCGCGCCGCGGCCGAGGATTTCGCCGAGGACGTCGTGCTTCTCGAGCAGTCGGGGCTGAAGCCGATCGTCGTCCATGGCGGCGGGCCGCAGATCGGGCGCATGCTCGACAAGCTCGGTATCAAGTCGGAGTTCAAGGCCGGCCTGCGCGTGACCGACGAAGCCACCGTCGAGATCGTCGAGATGGTGCTCGCCGGCTCGATCAACAAGCAGATCGTCGGCTGGATCGGGGCCGAGGGCGGCAAGGCGATCGGGCTGTGCGGCAAGGACGGCAACATGGTCGTCGCGAGGAAAGCGACGCGCACCGTCGTCGACCCCGACTCGAACATCGAGCGCCACGTCGACCTCGGCTTCGTCGGCGAGCCGGAGCGCGTCAACCGCGCCGTGCTCGACGCGGTGCTCAAGGCCGAGCTCATCCCGGTGCTGGCCCCGGTCGCGGTCGGGTCGGACGGCGAGACCTACAACGTCAACGCCGACACCTTCGCCGGCGCGATCGCCGGCGCCATGGGGGCAAAGCGCCTGCTGCTCCTCACCGACGTGCCCGGCGTCCTCGACAAGGACAAAAACCTCATCCCCGAGATGACCATGGACGACTGCCGCCGGCTGATCGCCGACGGCACCATCACCGACGGCATGATCCCGAAGATCGAGACCTGCATCTATGCCCTCGAGAAGGGGGTGGAGGCGGTGGTGATCCTCGACGGCAAGGTCGCGCATTCGGTGCTTTTGGAGCTGTTCACCGACCACGGTGCTGGTACGCTGATCCGCAGGGGATGAACGAGCCGGAGCTTCCGATGCCGGAACCGCCGAGCCGCTATTCGGGTGCGCAGAAGGCGCTGCATTGGACGATGGCGGCGCTGATCGTCACGCAGGTCGCGATCGCGATCGCCATGACGAACCTCGGCGAGGGGCCGCTCACCAACAACCTCTACGAGCTGCACAAGTCGTTCGGCGTCACGGTGCTCGCCCTCGCCCTCGTCCGTGTCGCGATCCGAAGCGTGCGCGGTGCGCCGCCCTTCGAGCCCATGCCCGACTGGCAGCGCCGCGTCGCGCAGGTCTCGCATGCCACGCTCTATGTCCTGTTCATCCTCGTGCCGCTGGTCGGCTGGATCGCCACTTCCTATTGCTGCAAGCCGGTGAAGTTTTTCTGGACGGTGCCGGTCAGCCTGCCGATTCCCGACGCGCCGACCATGGAGGCCGCCGGGTGGATCTTCCGAATCCACATCGGCCTCGCCATCGCCCTTGTTGCGGTCGTGGCGGTTCACGTCGCCGGCGCGCTCCAGCACCACTTCATCCGCCGCGACCGCACGCTGCTGCGCATGCTGCCGGACTGAGCTTCATCGCGGCGGCAGCGCGAGGAGGTCGCGGTGGCCGATTTCGCAGGCGGCGGCGCCAAGACGGTCGTCGAGCCAGTCATCAATCGTGCTCTCGGCGACCGTGCCGGTCTCGCGCACCGCCGCCGCCGTGCCCTGCGCGAGTTCGCGCATCAGCGCGGCGTCGCCTCGGCCGAGGCGCCAGGGACTGGCGGCGCTGCGCACGTCGTAGCTTTGGGCGCGGAATGCCGCCTCGAGAAGCTCGGTTGCCCGCGGTCCGGCGGCGAAGCCGAAACCCTTGTCGCGGCGCTGGTGGGCGTGGAAGCCGGCGAGCATCGCCGCGTCGGCGGGATGCGGCGGCGACCAGCCGTCGGCGCCATCGTAGGTGAGGGCGGTGTAGAAGGCAGCCCCGGCCGCGGCGATGTCCCGCACGAAGCTCCCGATCCAAGACGCCGAGACGAGATCGAACAGCGCCGCCGCCGTCACGAGATCGACCCCGCCAGCGGCGAGAAGCGGCGCTGCTCCTGGCGCGAGATCGGCCTCGACGAAGCGCACCGCGATGTCGACGCCGCCTTTGCGCAGGTGAAGCCCGGCACCCGTCTCGCTGCCGTCCGCCCACGCGGCGAGCCGCTCGCGCGCCGCGCCAAGCAAGGCGGGGTCGCGGTCGACGAGGCGCCAGGACTGGCGGCGCGGAAGCGAGGTGGCAAGGGCGCGCAGGTTCGAGCCGGTGCCGCAGCCGAGGTCGATGACCGCGGCGGTGTCGCGGCCGGCGAAGACGGAGCGCAGCTCCGCCAGCAGGGCGCGGCTGCGGGCGCGACGATCGGCAGGCTCGCGCAGCGCCAGCCATTCGGCGCTGAACCCGCTCATGCCGCCGCCCGCTTCAGCACCGCAGCGACCGCCGCGGCGGTGTCGCTCCAGCGCGGCAGCGCCTGGCCGGCGGCCCAGGACGCATCGGCGAAACGGCGACGCAGCGGCGCGTCGGCGATCATGTCGGCGAGCGCCGCGGCGAGTGCGGCGGCGTCGCCGGCCGGGACCTTGATGGCTGCCGCGTCGGGCACGGTTTTGGCGGCGGCGCCGCCGGTCGAGGCGACGATCGGCAGCCCGCGCGCCATCGCCTCGGCCAGGACCATGCCGTAGCCCTCGAAGAGCGACGGCGAGACAAAGACGTCGGCGCGGTCGTAGAGCCGGGCCAGCGTCGCATCGTCGACGGCGCCGGCGAGCGCGATGCGGCGGCTGAGTCCTTCGGCGGCGATGAGAGCCGCGAGGGTATGGGCGGCTTGCGGCGCACGGTCGAGGCTGCCGGCAATCGTGAGCCGCCACTTAAGGTCCCGCATCCCGGCAAGCGCCCGCACAAGAACGTCGTAGCCCTTGCGCGGCGAGACCGCGCCGACGGCAAGGAGCCGCACCGGCGAGCCGGTGCCCGTCGCGCGCGGCGCCGGCTCGGTCCCGGGCTCGGCGATGCTGAGCCTGTCCGGGGGAACATCGAATTCGGCCGCAAGCAGGCGCGCCGTGAAGCGGCTCGACGCGATGACGTACTTCGCCTCGGCAAGCGCCTCGCGTTCGGAACGAAGAAGCGCGTCCCGCCGCTCCGGCGCGAGCCCGCTCTCGAAAGCGAGCGGATGGTGCACGAGCGCGATCGTCGCGCCGGGCAGGCGCCGGACGAGAGCCGCCGGCAAAGCGCCGTAGGCGAGCCCGTCGACGAGGTGCAGCGGCCGCTGGCTAGCGGACAGGAGCCGCTCGGTTTCGGCGAGCTCGTCCCGGCTCGGATGCGGAAATCCGCCCGGGAGGCGAATAGGCGTGAGGTTCACGCCGAAGCCCGGCGCGAGGGCCAAGAGCTTGCGGGCATAGCCGTAGCCGCCGGTCGGCGCGTCGAGACAGCCTGGCACCGCGAAGGCGACTTCAAGCACCGAGCGGCCCTTCGAACCAGCCCCGCGCGAGATGCGACTCGTGCAGCGTCACGCGGATGCGCGCGATGCCCTCCGACCCCGGCCCGAGCGCGCCGGCGCGGGCCGCCTGCGCCATGGCGTCGAAGATGTGCCGGCTCAGGAACTCGGTCGTGGTGTTCTGCCCGGCGAACTGCGGCAGCGCGTCGAGGTTCTTGTAGTTCAGCGGCGCGAGCGTGCTCCTCAGCGCGTCGTGCGCCCGACCGATGTCGACCACGACCCCCTCCGCTGTCAGCGCCTCGCGGAAGAAGGCGACGTCGATGACGAAGGTCGCTCCGTGCAGTTCCTGCGCCGGCCCGAACAGCGCGCCCTTGAAGCTGTGGGCGATCATGACGTGGTCGCGCACCTCGACGGCGTACATGCGTTCTCCTGTCAATCGCGATCGTAGCGGACCACCGTCGCGAGCCCCGGCGCATCGGGCGCGAGGAGCCGCGGCAGCTCGCGCGGAAGATCCTCGAACGCGACCTCGTCGGTGATCAGCGCGTCGAGGCGATCGTCGGCGAGAAGCGCGAGGGCTTTGTCGAGCCGGCGCCGGTGCGTCCAGCGCGGACGGCGCGACGGCGCGACCTCGCCGACCTGCGACGAGACGAGCTTCAGCCGGCGGCTGTGGAAGGAAAGCCCGAGCGGCGCCCGCACCTCGGCGTCGCCGTACCAGCTCAGCTCGACGACCGACGCCTCGAGGCCGGCGCAGGCCAAGGCGCAGGCAAGTCCGGCCGAGGTCGCGCTCGCGTGGAAGACGAGGTCCGCGTCGCCTGGCGCGTCGAGCGGCTTCTGGAAGGCGCAGCCGAGACGGCGGGCGATGTCGGCGCGCGACAGATCGACGTCGACCATCGTGACCTCCGCCCCCGGCAGCCGGGCCGCGATCGAGCCGACGAGGAGCCCGACCACACCGGCACCGACGACGAGAATCCGATCGCCCGGCCCGGCGCCCGAATCCCAGACTGCGTTCAGCGCCGTTTCCATGTTGGCGGCGAGCGCGGCGCGGCGCGCCGGCACGGCGGGCGGCACGAGGGCGAGGCTCCCGGCCGGCGCCGCGAAGCGATCCTGGTGCGGGTGGAGCGCAAACACCGTGCGGCCGACGAGGTCGCGCGGACCTTCCTCGACGGTCCCGACGGCGCAGTAGCCGTACTTGACCGGGAAGGGGAAATCCCCCTCCTGCATCGGCGCCCGCATCCGTTCGCTCTCGACGGCGGCGACGCGGCCCTCGAAGACGAGGCGCTCGGTGCCGCGGCTGAGCGCGCTCCAGGCGGTGCGGACGAGCGCATCGGCCGGCGCCGGCGGGGCGAGCGGGGCGCTGCGCAACTCTGCGCGACCGCGGCCGACATACCAGAGCGCCCGCGCGAGCTCTTGCGTTCGACGGCCCGGTTCGTTCATCAGAGCTTCAGCCTTGCCGCGCTCAAACGGCAGCTCCGAGGATTTTCCGTATGACCGAGCACGCCCGTTTCGCCCCGCCTTTCGCGGCGGCGGCCGCCGACACGACGCCGGCCGGGCTGCAATCGGCCGCGACGCTGCGCCGCCGGCGCCTGACGGTGCTCGCCCTCAACGTCGCGACATATGCGGCGCTCGCGGGCGCGATGGCGGCGGTCGTCGGCGCGGGCGGCTGGACGATCGTCGACGTCGTTCTCTTCGCCTGCTTCCTTGTCGCGACGCCCTGGACCGTTCTCGGCTTCTGGAACGCCGCGATCGGGTTGTGGCTGCTGCACGGTCGGGCCGACGGCGCCGCCGCGGTCGCGCCCTTTGCCGGCGCGGCCCATTCCGCCGATCCGATCCGGCTGCGCACCGCAGTCCTGATGACCTTGCGCAACGAGGACCCGGCGCGGGCGTTCTTGCGTCTGCGGACGGTGAAAGCAAGCATCGAAGCGACCGGCGAGGGCGAAGGCTTCGCCTATTTCATCCTGAGCGACACGTCGAGCCCCGCCGTCGCCGCCGCCGAGGAAGAGGCGCTCGCCGCCTGGCGGAGCGAAGTCCGCGATCCGGCGCGCATCGTCTATCGCCGCCGGCCCGAGAACACCGGCTTCAAGGCCGGCAACCTGCGCGACTTCTGCGATACCTTCGGGCGCGACTTCGACCTGATGCTGCCGCTCGATGCCGACAGTCTCATGGCCGGCGACGCCATCGTGCGGCTCGTACGAGTCATGCAGGCGCATCCGCGGCTCGGCATCCTCCAGAGCCTTGTCGTCGGCGCGCCGGCCGAGAGCGCCTTCGCGCGCATCTTCCAGTTCGGCATGCGTCACGGCATGCGCGCCTACACCTTCGGCTCGACCTGGTGGACCGGCGACTGCGGCCCGTTCTGGGGCCACAACGCGGTCGTGCGCATCGCCCCGTTCCGCGACCACTGCGATCTGCCGATCCTGCGGGGCAAGCCGCCGCTCGGCGGCCACGTCCTGTCGCACGACCAGGTCGAGGCGACGCTGATGCGCCGGGCCGGCTACGAGGTCCGCGTGCTGCCGGAGGAGGGCGGCAGCTGGGAGGACAATCCGCCGACGATCTTCCAGTTCTCGGCCCGGGATCTGCGCTGGTGCCAAGGCAACATGCAGTATTGGAGGCTCCTCGGCACGCCGGGCCTCCTGTTCATGAGCCGCTTCCAGCTCGCCTGGGCGATCCTGATGTTCGTCGGCGTGCCGGCGATGACGCTGATGATCGCGCTCGTGCCGCTGAAGATCCTCGACGGCGAGGATCTTTCGACCTTCCCGGTCGGGCTCGCGATCGGCCTCTATCTGACCTTCCTCGGCATGTATCTTTCGCCGAAGCTCGCCGGGCTCGCCGACATCCTGCTCGCGGAAGGCGGCGTCGCGCGCTACGGCGGTCTTGGGCGCTTTCTCGCCAGCGCCGCGATCGAGATCGTGTTCTCCTTTCTTCTCGGCGCCGTGACCACCTTCCGCATCACGCTGTTCATGATCGGGCTCCTGTTCGGACGCTCGGTGATCTGGAACGGGCAGGCGCGCGACGCGCATGGCGTTTCATGGTCCGATGCCGCGCTCGGCCTGTGGCCGGCATCGCTGTTCGGGGCCCTCGTCTGCGGCGCCTTGGCGGCGCTCTCGCCGGCGACGCTCGCCTGGAGCCTGCCGCTGACCTTCGGCTATCTCGTCGCGATCCCCTTTGCGGTCTTGACCGCGTCGGAAGACGTGGCGGCGCTCCTCAAGCGCCACGCGCTGTGCGGCATCCCGGAGGAGCTCGAGCCGCCGGCCGAAATCCGCGCCCTGCAGGGTTGAGCGTGGCGCTCGCTCCCGGCACGGCCGCGGCGATCCGGCGCTCGCTCGAGATCTACTATCGCGATCCCGCCCGCGACCGCGCCATGGACGCGCTCTATGCCCGCTTCGTCAAAGCCGGCGACCTCGCCTTCGACATCGGCGCCCATGTCGGCGACCGCATCGCTTCCTTCCGCCGCCTCGGCGCCCGTGTCGTCGCCCTCGAGCCGCAGCCCGGGCCGGCGCGGGCGATCCGGCTGATCCACGGCCGGGACCCCGCGGTGATCCTGCTGCAAGCCGCCGCCGGCGCGACGGAGGGCACGCTGACGCTCCACGTCAACAGCGCCAACCCGACGGTCTCGACCGCTTCGCCGGATTTCATCCGCGCCGCCGACGGATCGGCGGGGTGGGAGGGCCAGGTCTGGGACGGCGCCATCACCGTGCCGTGCCTGACCCTCGACCGCCTCGTTCACGACCACGGCCGGCCGGCCTTCCTCAAGATCGACGTCGAGGGCTTCGAGGATCGCGTGCTCATGGGGCTCTCCAGGCCCATCCCGGCGCTCTCCTTCGAGTTCACGACCATCGGCCGCGAGGCAGCGGAGCGCTGCATCTCCCGCCTGACCGCGCTCGGCCCCTACGGCTTCGACATCGCACTCGGTGAGACGCAGCGACTGACCTTCGGACGCTGGCTTCCGGGCGAGGAGATGGCGGCGCACCTCGTCGCCCTTCCCCATGAGGCCAATTCGGGGGATGTGTATGCCGTGCTGAACGCCTAGCTGGCGGACGCAATACCGCCTCATGCTGAGGTGCGAGGAGCGAAGCGACGAGCCTCGAAGCACGCACCCTGTCGACGCATCGGCAGAATGCGTCCTTCGAGGCTCGCCTTCGGCTCGCGCCTCAGGATGAGGGCATGAGAGGATCGGACCGCGATGCGTCTGGCTGTCGTTCTGCTCGCCCTCGCCCCCTTCGCCGCCTCGGCCGCCGATCTCGCCGTCGAGGTCACCAATGCGAGTGAGCCGGTGGCGTGCGCCGAGAAGGACAACGTCACGATCAATCTCGCCTCCTCCGAGGTGCGGCGTTTCCGGATCGAGGCCGTCCATCCAGCCTATGCCGGAGCGCTGAGGGATGATCGCTTCGCGCCCGATTTCACCGCCTGCCCGCAGGAGCTGTCGCGGGAAACCACCGAGGTGCGCCCGCCAAAGCGCGTCACCTTCTACGAGGACGTCGAGACCTGGCTGACCGGCTACACCTTCACCAACTACTGGCGCCCGCACGACATCCCGTTCCGGGTCGGCGACCGTATCGAGCGCGGCCTGCACGTGGTGCAGCTCTGGGTGCGGCGCGACGAGCGCGCCGAGGAGGTGCTGGTGATCTATCCTGGCGACGGCTATTGGCGCATCCGCCCGCTGCCGCCGAAGCATCTCGGCTGGAGCGCCTACGGCTCCTCGTTCCTCATCGGGCCGGTCGAGGCGGAGGCGCGCCCGCTCGTGAAGATCAGCGCCATCGAGTTCGATCCGGCGACCCTGACCTTCCGCCTCGCCTTCGCGGCGGGCGGCGGCGCAACGCTCAAGGTCGACAAGCTCGACCGCGAGCGGCTCGCCCTCGACGTCGCCTTCGACCGGGCGATCGCCGGCCGCCCCTTTGCGGCGCTGCGCTCGATGTACGTCACCGAGACCAACAACGACGTCGCCCGCGTCGCGCTGCGCGAGGAAAACGCGAAGGGCTGGCGCGAGGAGCCCATCATGGGCTTCAAGGCCGCGAAGGCGACCGACCTGTGGGCCGGGCGCGTCGCGCCCTCGCGCCACAACACCAGCGCGCCCGACCACGTGTTCAACCGCTTCCGGTCCGACTGATCGGGGCGCGCTACGGCACCGCGACGATGCGGCGAAGCGCTGCGATCGCGGATCTCAGGCCGCCGGGGCGGCCGCGCTCGGCTGCAGGCCGCGCGATGTCGGCGGGATGCGGCGCTTCCCGGTCGTAGAGCTCGCGGCGGCCGCCATCCTGTGATTCAAGGAGGCCGTCGAACGGGTCGTCGGCGGCGGGGAGCCCTGTCGCGGCGAGTTCCTCCGACAAGAGCGCCTCGATCCGGTTGAGCCAAAGCTCGAGTTCCTCGACCTGCGTCTCGGCCGCGAGGGCCCGCCCCTCCGCGGTTTCGGCGTGCGCTTCGGCCGCTTCGAGCCGGGCCCGGACGGCGGTGAGGTCGCGCGTCGCCTGCTCGACGATCGCGCCGCACCAGGCGGCGATCTCCTGGGAGCGCTCGCGGATGCGGCGGTTGGCGAGCGCAGCCCGCTGCATCAGCGCCAGAACCGCTGCGGGATCGCGTCCGCCTGTGCCCGGGGCGAGCCGTCGCCACTCGGTCATCGCCGCTCCGCGCCCGGCGAGACGCGGGCGCCGAGGCTCCCATCGCTCACGATCCGGGTCTCCACTCTACCGGCGCACGATCTACCATGACGCGCAAGGAGCGCCTACCCCGCGGCCGCGGCGCGCCCGTGAAAGCCGCGAGGCTGGCAAGATTGAAACAGTGAATAAAAAGTTTCGCGAAGCCGCATTCGCCCCTTTCGCTCGCTCGCGGGAGGGCGGTATGTTGAACCCAAGGGGTCAAGGGATTCGGTATTCTCGGGCGTATCGGCGTATCGAAACGGGGCGGTCCACAATGGAAAATTCATGGGGCCTGCTGAAAAGACATTTTCAGCCGAGGGATGAGCGGGATTCGCACATGGCCGGCCGGCCGCAGCACCTGCACGGCAACGGCCATGACGACGACCGGGGAGGGCACCCCGACGCGAGCTTCGCGCTCGGTGCCATCGGCATGGAGGACGAGCTCGTCCGTGCCCGCATCAGCCATATGGCGGAGCGCCTCGACGACGTCGCGAGCCTCAAGAACGATTTCGCCCAGCTGCTCGAGCCGATCGCGGCTTTCGCGGCCGAGCTTCCGCAGCTCAAGGCGAAGCTTCTCGAAACCGAGTCGATGCGTCCCGCGAGCGCGAGGGGCACGGCTCGCTGGCGCAGCAGATCCGCGGCCTCAAGGGCGAGAACCTCAAGCTCCAGGACCAGCTCGGCGGCCTGAGCGCGCACAACAACGAGCTGCGCGAGCGCTCGAAGGAGCAGGAGGCGGCGCTCGCCGCGATCCGCCGCGACCTCCGCGAGAAGGAGGCGCACGCCGCCGAGCTCGAGCGCCAGATCAGGGGCGAGACCGAGCGTGCCCATGCTCTCGTCGAGGAGAACGCGGCGCTGCGCAAGGAGGCGCAGGCGAACGATCTCGTTGTCGCGCGCCACGAGCGTGAGCTCGCCGACGCCCGCCAGGCGATCGAGATGTTCGAGCACGAGACCCGGACCTTGCGGGCCGCAACCGGCGAGCAGGCGAACCGCCTCGCCATGATCGGCGCCGCTCATGACGAGCGCGAGAGCGAGCTTTCGGCGGCGCGCCAGCACCTCGGCGAGCTCGAGACCAAGCTCAAGGCCGAGCAGTCGCTGCGCCACCGCCTCGAGGCGTTGGGCGAGAGCGAGCGCGCGACGGCGCGCAACAACATCGCCAACCTCGAGATGAAGGTGCAGGGGCTGACCTCGCGCCTCGGCGTCACCGAGAAGCTTCTCAACTCGACCCGGGACCAGCTGCGCGAGAAGACCGAGGAGCTGAAATCGGCCGAACGCACGGTGCGCGAGGCGCTGATCTCGAAGAACAACATCGAGCGCCGGTTCGAGACGCTGCAGGCCGAGGTCGCCCAGGTCACGGCGGTCGCCGAGAACGCGCAGCGCGCCCGTACCGAGTTCGCCGACCGCTGCGAGAGCGTGACGAAGGCGCTCGAGGCGAAGGAGGCGGCGATTACCCGCGCCGAGCAGCGCACCCAGGTGCTGCTCGATCGCATCGATCAGCTGGCGAGCGACTTCGGCGGCGAGCGGCAGGCCTTCGAGTCGAAGATCGCCGCGCTCGAGGAGGAGCTGCAGCGCGAGAAGTCGGAGCGCGCGATCGCGCAAGGGGCGCTCGAGATGGCGCGCCGCTCGCGGGTCGAGATCCACCGCGAATTCCTCAGGATCAAGAAGATGCGCCCGGGGTCGAACGATGGCGAGGATTCCGCGGACGGCAACGACGAGCAGCGCCTGAGCATCGTCAAGCGCGACGCGGGCTGAAGCGGGCAGCTCCGGCTACGGGAAGCGGCGCTCCTCGACCCAGCCGGCACCGTTCGCCAGCGGATAGGCGTAGCGCGCCGCTCCAAAGCCGCCGCGAGGCCGCGGCGGCGGTCCTAAGCGAACCACCGTCAGGCTTCGATGCTTGCGCGCGAGGCGCGGCCGCTTCGCCGGCTGTGCCTCGCGCGCTGCCGGAGCCGTGAATCCGCGCGCGGTCGGCCGGGCGGCGAAGCGCACGGCCTTTGCCGACGGGGCGGCTTTCGATCGTACGATGCGAGGCTCGGGCGCCGGGCGCCGCGGGGGCTCCGTAAGCCGGCGCTCGCGGGCCCGGTGGTCGACGGCGGCCGTCTGCCGCGTGAGCCGCTCCACGCTCGGCGGCGGCCTCGGCTCCGCCCTGCGAGGCTCGGCCGCCGCGACCGGGTGCCGGTCCGCCCCCGCTTGTTTCGTCCGAGCAGGCTTCGGCTCGGCGTTCGGGGGTGGCGCCGCCGCGGCCGGACGCTTTAGATCCGGCTCCTGGTTCGGGCGGCTTTCGCCCGAGGCAGGATTCGTCTCCGCTTTGCGCGGCACCGTCGCGAGCACCGGCGGCTCGGGCTTGGTTTGGGTTGCGCTGACCGACGGCGCCGCAGGCGGCTTCGGCGCTTCGCTGGCGGCGGCCGAGCGTTCGACCGCCGGCGCCTGCCTCGTCTGGTTTCTCGTGACCGAGGACTTGGACTCCGGCTTGCGCTCTTCGGACGCCAAGGCTGGGCGCTCGACGGCTGCCGGCTTGACTTGGCTTTCCGGTGGCGCCGGCTTGGGGCTTTGCACCGGGGGGGCGGCCACGACCGGCTGCTCGGCGGCGGGCGCCGGCTTCGCGCGACTGTCGACCGGCGCCGGTCTCGGCTCCGATTTCGGCGGCTCGACCGCCGCAACCGGGCGCTCGACCGCCGGCGCTGGCTTCGTTTGGTTCACCGCCGGCGGCAGCGCCGGCTTCGCCTGCGAAGGCTCGGCGGCGACCGGGCGCTCACTCACCGGGGCTCGTTTCGCCAGGTTGTCCGCTGGTGGCGACGCTGGTTTCAGTTCGGGCTTGGGCGTCGCTGCCGCCACGACCGGCTGCTCGACAGCCGGTGCCGGCTTCGCCTGGCTCACCGCCGGCGCCGGCGCCGGCATCGCCTTCGGCGGCTCGGCGGCAGCGGCCGGGCGCTCAATCCTGGGCGTCTGGGCGGCCAGGTTTCCGCCTGCGCTCGGCTCCCGTTCGGGCTTTGGAGGTGCGGCTGCGGCGACCGGCCGTTCACCGACCGGTTCGGCCTTCGCCCCGGTGTCTGCCGGGGTCAGCTTCGGCGGCTCTGCTTTCGGCGACGCGAGCGAAGCAACCGCCGGCCCGCCGGTGGAGCCCTCCTTCCTGGCATTGTCGGAAAGAGGGGGTGCGGGCGCCGGTTTCGCCGGCTCGGCTGCTGACGCAGGGCGTTCCGCGGCTGCAGGTTGTTCCGCCCGGTTTTCGCCGACGACCGGCTGCGATGGGGCGGGACGCTCGGCCGCTCCACTCGCGGCCGGCCGATTCTCGGCCGCGGCCGGCGGCTTCGGCTCAGGCTTCGGCGGCTCCCCGGCCTGGATCGGCTGAGCGGCGGATGCAGCCTGCCGACCCAGGTCTTCCGGTGCGGGAGCAGGCGTCGGCTCAGGCGCCGCGGGCCCGGGCCCGCGAACCACACCCGCCATGTCGTCGGAGGACTTCGTCGACGGAGCCGCCGGCTGGGAGTGCGGGGCCGGCGTCGGCGGCTCGGCCTTCGCCCGCCGGTGACGCTCGGCGGCAAGCCATTGGGCGTAGAGCGCGCCGACGAGCGCAAACGACAAAAGGCCTGCCAGGAGCAGCTTGCCGACATTCGAACGAAACCATTCTTTACGCATGTCGGCCACACACCGGCCCCCGGTCCGGAGCCGGCGCCCGGGTACTCCTTCGAGAATTTTTACCGCGTATTTACCATATTGGCTTGTGCTGGCGGAGTCCAACCGGGCGCTCGCCGGGAACCAGCACGCCGATGCCATCCGACCAGGCCAACGTGATCAGCTTCCCGGGAGCGGCCCGCCAGAGCCGCGTCGATGACGGGGCTCGCGCGGTCATCCGGACGCTCGAGACGCAATTGGCCTTGGCCCGGAACGGCAGGCTGCGCTCGATCGCGCTCGCCTCGATCTCGAGCGACGGCAGCGCCATCCAGACCGGATGCTCCTGCGATCACGACGACGCGCCGAGCCTCGCCGAGACCCTGGCGCACCTCGCGCGCGACATCGCC
>DAINQO010000015.1:0-30850 GCA_036742625.1 Microvirga sp. | reverse complement strand
CCGGCATTGGCGAAGTTCATGGCGATGCCGCCGCCCATGGTGCCGGCGCCGATGACGCCGCCTTTGCGCACCTCGCGCGGCTTCACGCCGGCCGGCATGTCCGGCACCTTCTGGGCCTCGCGCTCGGCGAAGAAGATGTGGCGCTGGGCGCGCGATTCCTCGCTCGTCAGGAGCTCCATGAACAGCTCGAGCTCGCGCGCCTGGCCCTCGCCGAACGGCTTGTCGAAGCTGTTGCGCACCGATTCGACGCAGGCGGCGACCGCGCGCAGGCCGCGGGCCCGCTTCGTCGAGGCGTCAGCCGCGCGGGTGAAGCCCGAAGGGTCCGCGCGTGCCGCCGCGAGACGATCCTCGCGGTCGCGCACGCGGGTGAGCGGGCGCTTCTCGGCGACGACCTTGCGGGCGAAGGCGATCGCCTCCTTGACGACGTCGCCGGTCACGATGGCGTCGACGACGCCGTCCTCCTTCAGCTCCTCGACCGGCGTCGGGTTGCCGGAGAGGATGAGCTGGAGCGCCCGTTCCGGCCCGATCAGCCGCGGCAGGCGCTGCGTGCCGCCGGCGCCGGGCAGGAGCCCGAGCTTGATCTCGGGCAGGCCGACGCGGGTGCCGGGCGCCGCGACGCGGTAATGGCAGCCGAGCGCGAGCTCGAAGCCGCCGCCGAGGGGCGTGCCGTGCAATGCGGCGACGACCGGCTTGCCGGTCTCCTCGATCGTCTCGATGACCTCGATCAGACCGGGCGCGCGGCGCGGCTTGCCGAACTCCGAGATGTCGGCGCCGGCCGAGAAGGTGCGCCCGGCGCAGGCGAGCACCGCCGCCTTGACGCCGGCGTCGTTCCGGACCCGCTGGAAGGCCTCGATCAGCCCGGCCCGGACCTCGTGCTTCAAGGCATTGACGGGCGGGTTGTCGATCGTGACGACGGCGATGTCGCCGTCATGGGCGAGATCGATGCTCGGATTGACGCTTCCCATGTTCCCTCCCGTTTTCTCGTTTGGCGTTCCGCGTCGCCGGGGCCGAACCCACTCTCCTCATCCTGAGGTGCGAAAGGCCGGAGGCCTGAGCCTCGAAGGATGCACCGCCGTTCGTGCGTCCTTCGAGGCTCGCTCCGCTCGCACCTCAGGATGAGGTGGGGTGGTGTTCGGGCCCAGGCTTGGCGTCGCCCGGAATGACAGCCGCGGCCTGCCGTGGCACCAACTGCGCATAGGCTAACCGACCCGCGGGCCGGAAACAAAGGCAGAAGCCGCATGAGCACCCCCTTCGACCTGACGGACAAGGTCGCCGTCGTCACCGGCTCGAGCCGCGGCATCGGGCGCTCGATCGCCGAGACGATGGCCCGGATGGGCGCCAAGGTGGTGATCTCGAGCCGCAAGGCCGAGGGCTGCGAGCCGGTCGCGGCAGCGATCCGCGACAACGGCGGGAAGGCGGCGGTGATCGCCTGCAACATCTCGCGCCGCAACCAAGTCGAGGCGCTGATCCGGGGCGCCGAGGACAAGCTCGGACCGATCGACATCCTCGTCTGCAACGCCGCCGTGAACCCCTATTACGGGCCGCTCGGCGAGATCACGGACGAAGCCTTCGACAAGATCATGGGCGCGAACGTCAAGAGCAACCTCTGGCTCTGCAGCCTCGCCATCCCGGGCATGGCCGCGCGAGGCGACGGCGCCGTCGTCATCGTGTCCTCGATCGCCGGCATCCGCGGCACCGAGATGATCGGCGCCTACGGCATCTCGAAGGCCGCCGATTTCGCGTTAGCCCGCAACCTCGCGGTCGAGTGGGGACCGAAGAACGTGCGCGTCAACTGCATCGCACCGGGGCTCGTCAAGACCGACTTCGCGCGCGCCCTGTGGGAGGACGAGAAGGCGCTCGAGCGCCGTAACCGCGCGACGCCGCTGCGGCGCATCGGCGCCCCGGACGAGATCGGCGGCGTTGCCGCCTTCCTGGCGTCGCCCGCCGCGAGCTTCATCACCGGCCAGGTGATCGTCGCCGACGGCGGCGTGACGATCGCGTGATGGCTCACCCTCCGCGGTCGTCCCGGCCGCAGCGCAGCGGAGAGCCGGGACCCATAGCGCCGGCGCGTGGGAGTGGGTCCCGGATAGCGCTTCGCGCTTCCGGGATGACTCGCGTAAGGAGGTAGGCATGGCCGTGAAAAGCGCCGGCGTGCTGCTCTACAAGCGCGAGGGCGGGGAGCTCCGCGTCCTCCTCGTGCATCCCGGCGGGCCGTTCTGGGCCCGGAAGGACGCCGGCGCCTGGTCGATTCCGAAGGGCGAATATCTCGACGGCGAGGATCCTGAAGCCGCCGCCCGGCGCGAGTTCGCGGAGGAGCTCGGCGTCGCCTTGGAGGGCGAGCTGCAGCCCCTGGGAGAGGCCGTCCAGCCGAGCCGCAAGCGCGTCATCGCCTTTGCGACTGAGCGCGATCTCGACGTGGCGGCGATCCGCAGCAACAGCTTCGAGCTCGAGTGGCCGCCGAAGAGCGGGCGCAAGCAGTCGTTCCCCGAGGTCGACCGCGCCGGCTGGTTCACCCTGGAAGAAGCCCGCGAGAAGCTTCTCTCTGGCCAGCGCGTCTTCCTCGACCGGCTTGCCCGCCTCGCCCGGGAGGAGACCCCTGCCGAACCCCCGCCGTCATGATGAAAGTGCCCGATCATCATGACGGGCGACCTCTGACATCGCAGGAGAATCGGAGGCGGTCATGATGACGATGCGCCGCCTCACGCCTTCGCGGCGTGCTCCTGCGTGACGTAGACGATGCGCACCATGTTGGTGGCGCCGGGCGTCCCGAAGGGCACGCCGGCGACGACGATGATGCGGTCGCCGACGGCGGCGAATTCCTCGCGCACCGCGAACTTCGCCGCCCGAAACGCCATGTCGTCGACGTCGCTCGCGTCCTTGGTGACGATCGGGTGCACGCCCCAGACGAGGGCGAGGCGGCGCGCCGTGTCGCGCTTCGGGGTCAGGGCCAGCACGGTCGAGTTCGGGCGCTCGCGGGCGAGCCTGAGCGCCGTCGAGCCCGAGAAGGTCCACACCGTGATGGCCTTGAGGTTCAGCGCGTCGGCGATCTGGTGCGACGCCGCGGCGATCGCGTCCGACCCGGTCGCCTCGGGCTCGTTCCGCTGCGCCGTGATGATCGACCAGTAGATCGGGTCGCGCTCGACCTCCTCGGCGATGCGGTTCATCGTCCGGACCGCCTCGACCGGGTACTGGCCGGAGGCGCTCTCGGCCGAGAGCATGACGGCGTCGGCGCCCTCGAAGACCGCGGTCGCGACGTCGGACACCTCGGCGCGGGTCGGCACCGGGGCGGAGATCATCGATTCGAGCATCTGGGTCGCGATCACCACCGGCTTGCCGAGGCGTCGCGCGGCGCGGGTGATGCGCTTCTGCAGGCCCGGCACCTTCTCGAGCGGCATCTCGACCCCGAGGTCGCCGCGGGCGACCATCACGGCGTCCGACGCGTCGAGGATGTCGTCGAGGCGGCTGATCGCCTGCGGCTTCTCGAGCTTCGTCATGATGAGCGCGCGCCCGCGCGCCATCTTGCGCCCCTCCGCCACGTCCTCCGGCCGCTGCACGAAGGACATGCCGATCCAGTCGACGCCGGCGTCGATCGCGGCTTCGAGGTCGGTGCGGTCCTTCTCGGTCATGGCCGCGACCGGGATCTCGGTGTCGGGCAGGTTGACGCCCTTGCGGTTCGAGATTCTGCCGCCGACCGCGACCCGCGTGACGGCGCGCCCGGGCTTCACCTCCTCGACCTCGAGTCTCAGCTTGCCGTCGTCGACGAGGACGCTGTGGCCCTCCTCGAGCGAGCCGAGGATCTCGGGGTGGGGCAGGAAGACGCGCTTCGCGTCGCCGGCGCTCTCGTTCGAATCGAGAACGAAGCGGGTGCCCTCCTTCAGCATCGCGGCATCGCCGCCGAAGGTGCCGACCCTGAGCTTCGGCCCCTGGAGGTCGGCCAGGATCGCGATCGGCCGCCGGAAGCGCGTCTCGATCTCCCGGATGGCGCCGACCTTCTCGCGCAGCCGGTCGCGGGCGAGATGGCTCATGTTGAGCCGGAAGGTATCGGCGCCGGCCTCGAACAGCTTGGCCATCATCTCGGCCGAGTCGGAGGCAGGTCCGAGCGTGGCGATGATCTTCGTGCGTCGCGACCGCTTCATCGGGCCCTTCCTCGAACGCGCGCCATCATCCACAACGGCGCCGGAACCTCAACGGGGCGCGGCCGGCGCGCTTCCCGGCCGGCTCGGATCGGTGAGCTGGATCGTCCAGCTCTTCTGCTCGCCGGTGTCGACCTCGAAGAAGCCGTTGCGGTCGAAGCCGCGGGCGAAGCAGTCCTCGACGCCGCGGATCGTGAACTCGCGCTCCCGGGTGCACATGAAGGAGCGGCCGGCCCATTCGCCGCCGCGGTCGTAATCGACCGCATAGACATAGTAGAACCGCGCCGCGAGGAGGCCCTTGAGCAGCGTCTCGCAGCCCCGCGGCGCGATGTTCCACCAGCCCTCCGTCACCCAGCCCTGCTGGTCGCGGTAGCCGATGGCGATGCCGATGCGGCTCGTCGTCAGGTTGCACATGCGCAGATCGGCGTGGGCCGGCGTCGCCGATATGCTCACGATCAGCGCCGTCATCCCGGCCGCAGCGAAGCGGAGAGCCGGGATCCAGCCACGCGCGCCGACGCCATGGGTCCCGGATAGCCGCCTGCGGCGGCTTCCGGGATGACAGGCAATGGCGCTTTTAGCCCACAAGGATGATGCGGCAGTCATTGACGTTGGTTCGGGTCGGTCCGCAGGCGACGAGGTCGGAGAGACGCTCGAAGAAACCTGTCGAATCGTTCTCGGCGAGAAACGCCGCCGGGTCGAGCCCGAGCGCCCGCGCGCGCTCGAGCGTGGTGTCGTCGATGATCGCGCCGGCGGGGTCGTCGGCGGAGCCGGCGCCGCCGTCGGTGCCGTCGGTGTCGGCGGCGAGCGCCGCGATGCCCGGCCCGCCGCCGAGCGCGACGGCGAGCGCCAGCGCATATTCCTGGTTCGGCCCGCCGCGGCCCTGGCCTCCGATCGTGACGGTGAGCTCGCCGCCGGAGACGATGGCGACGCGGCGGCCGGAGGCGAGCGCGTCCTTCGCCATCTCGGCGTGCGCGGCCGCGACCTCGCGCGCCTCGCCTTCGAGGTCGGCGCCGAGCACGAGCGGCTCGTATCCGGCCTCAATCGCGCCCTGCGCCGCCGCCGCGACCGCATCGGCCGGGCGCGCGACGATGCGGAACTCGGTTGCCGAAAAGACCGGATTGCCGGGCTTCGGCGTCTCGCTCGCCGGGCTGTCGAGCAGCGGCGCGGCCGACGCCGGCAGCGGCACCTTGCGCCGGGCGACGATCGCCCGGGCGTCGGCAAGCGTCGACGGGTCGGGCACGGTCGGGCCCGAGGCGATCACGGCCGGGTCGTCGAAGGGCACGTCGGAGATCGCGAGCGTCAGCACCGGGGCCGGCGCCGCGACCGCCGCGAGCCGCCCGCCCTTGATGCGGGACAGGTGCTTCCGGACGGTGTTGATCTCGCCGATGTTGGCGCCGGAGCGCAACAGCGCGCGGGTGATGCCCTGCTTCTCCTCCAGCGTGAGCTGGCCCGCCGGCGCGATCCAGTTCGCCGAGCCGCCGCCCGACAGCAGCACGAGGACGAGGTCGTCGGCCGTCGCCTCGCCGGCGAGCGCGAGCGTCCGCTCGGTGGCCTCGACGCCCTGGCGGTCGGGCATCGGATGGCCGGCCTCGACGACCGGGATCAGCCCCGCCGGCTCGCCGTAGCCGTGGCGTGTCACGGCAAGCCCGGTCAGCCGCCCGGCGGAAAGGCCGTGCATCTCGCGATAGAACCGCTCCGCCGCCGCCGCCATGCTGGCCCCGGCCTTGCCGGCCGCGAGCACGATCAGCCGGCCGCGTGCCGGCGGCGCCGGCAGGTGCGGCACGACGCAGGCGCTCGGATGCGCCGCCGCGACGGCCGCCTCGAAGAGGCGGCGGAGCGTGTCGCGCTGGCGCCCGGCGTCGCTCATCCAGGCACGACGCCGTTGCGCGGGCGGGCGACGTAGATGCCGCCGAGGATCAGCGCGCCGCCGAGTCCCTGGGTCAGCGTGACCCGCTCGCCGAGGATGATCCAGCCGAAAGCGGCGGTCGCGACCGCCTCGAGGAAGATGACGAGCGACGAGAAGGTCGCCGGCAGGCGCCCGAGCGCGACCGACAGCAGTCCCTGCCCGCCGGCATGGCTCACCCAGGCAAGCGCGATCAGCGCCAGCCACCCCGCCGCCGAGCCGGGCAGGATCGCGGGCTCGAGCGCCACCGCCACCGGCAGCAGGACGACCGCCGTGACGACGCTCGCCTCGAAGGTGACGCGGCCGGCGCCGGCGCCGTCCCGGGCGCGCTCGACGGCGAGGAAATAGAGCCCGAAGAAGAACGCCGTGACGACGCCCTCGAGGTCGCCGCGAAGATGGCCCAGGTCGAGCGCCAGGCTCGCGCCGACGAGCGCCGCGCCGCCGAGGAGGCAGAGCAGGAGCCCGGCGACGGTCGCGCCGGCGACGCGCCGCCGCAGCACAAGCCAGGTCACGAGCACGACGAAGACCGGCGCGGTCGTCGCGAAGAACGTCGCGTTCGCGACCGTGGTGTCGAGGATGGCGAGGTGCCAGAAGAAGAGGTCGCCGGCGAAGGCGAGGCCGGCGAGGAGCGTCGCACGTCCGAAGGCTTTTCGCGGCCTCGGGCCCTGCGCCTCCTCGAGCCGCATCCATCCGTAGAGCACCGGCAGCGACAGCGCGACGCGCCAGAAGGCGCTCGCGAACGGCCCGATCCCCTCGGCGGCGGCGAGCCGCACGAAGATCGCCGAGAAGCCGAGCGCGACTGCGCCGGCGACGAGCGCGATCAACGCGGACGCCGCCCCTGAATCGAGCCGTGCAGTGGTGTCCGAAGAGGTCATGAAGATGCCGCGATGGGCGGTGAATCAGGGGCCGGAACTCGCGTTGCCGGAACTCCTATGGCAGTTTCGGCGCCCCGTCACCCCGCCGAGGCGCGTTCATGAACGACATCGACGAGACGACGCGCAGCGAGCTCGAGGCGGCGGCCTTCCGCCGGCTGGTCGAGCATCTGCGGGCGCGAACCGACGTGCAGAACCTCGACCTCATGAACCTCGCCGGCTTCTGCCGCAACTGCCTCTCGAACTGGCTCAAGGACGCGGCCGACGCGCGCGGCGTGCCGCTGACGAAGGACGAGAGCCGCGAGCACGTCTACGGCATGCCCTACGACGACTGGAAGGCGCGTCACCAGCGCGAGGCGGCCCCCGAACAGCTCGCCGCCTTCGAGAAGAACAAGCCGGCGCACTGACTGTCCCCGCGATCCACATCGCAGACGCCGCCGCACGGCTCCAGCCGCGCTTGACGCGCTCGGCCGTCGCGGGCACGCCGGAGCCAACGAACGAATCTCGGGAAAAGAGGGGGCGTCATGCTCGACAAGAATCCGATCGTCGCGACCGAATCCGTCGCCGCCGACCAGCTCAAGGCCTTCATCGAGCGCATCGAGCGCCTCGAGGAGGAGAAGGCGGCGCTCGCCGGCGACATCCGTGAGGTCTATGGCGAAGCGAAGGGCAACGGCTTCGACACCAAGGTCCTGCGCAAGATCGTCGGCCTGCGCAAGAAGGACTTCGCCGAGCGCCAGGAGGAGGAGGCGATCCTGGAGCTGTACATGCAGGCGCTGGGCATGAGCTGAGGCGACGCAGCCCTCGAATTCCTACAGCGTCGCGAAATCCCGCCGGACGCGCTCGGCCGCCGCCTCCGCGGCCGGCGCCAGCCAGTGGTCGCCGAGGCCCTTGAGCTCGCCGCGCAACAGCCGGCGCAGGGCGGCGGTGCCGAGATGGACGTTGGCGATCTCGGTTCCCATGGCCGCGACGAGCAAGGCTCGCGCCTTGCCGGCCTTGTCCGGCTCGTCGCGATACAGCTTCTCGATCCTGTCGAGCTCGATCTTGTTGGCCTCGGGCGAAAGACGGCGCACGATCCACTTGCGCGTCAGCAGGAATTCCGGGTCGCGCGGCTGGAAGGCAAGCGCCCTGACGCGCCGGTGATCCAGAACGCGGTCGCGGCGATCGGCTTCATCCATGTGAACGGCGGACGGGACGGCGGCTTTCGCCTCGCGTGCGACGAGGCCGCCGTTCCATTCGGCGAGCGCGACGTAGCGCGGGCGACCGAGGCTGCCGACGCCGGCAAGCCGTTTCGCGAGGCGAACGCGCCGCGACATCGCCGGCAGGCACGTGAGAAGCAGGACCTGGACCTTCTGCGGCACGGGGCCCGCGATCATGTCCTTTCGCAGCCCTTCCCAGAACTTGCGCGCGGCCTTGCCCTTCACCGCCGCGAGATCGCGTAGCAGCGGCTGGGCGTCCTCGAGCACGAAGGGCGAGGGCCCGTCCTCGACGCCCTTGCGATAGCCTTCGAGAATGAGCGCGCAGGTCTCCTCGGCATCGCGCCCGTCATCGGCCGCGAGGATTGCGCTTGTCGCGAGCCGCACGAGATCGCTGGTCCACGGCAGCTCCGCCGCCTCGTCGAAGTCGTTCACGCCCCAGGCGTGGCGGCCCTCCTCGTCGCGCCAGGTGCCGAAATTCTCGATATGGGTGTCGCCGATCGATAGGATCTTCGCGGCTTGGGCGATGCGCGGCTTGACCGCGGCGAAATGGTGCGGCCAGCGATAGAAGGTGCCGCGCAGGAACGGGAACGGCGCCGCCTTGATCTTCTCGCGCTTCGCGGCGAGGCCCACGTCGTCGATCTTGCAGTATTGGGCGAGCCAAGCCTCGTAGCGTCGGGTGGAGTCCGCAAAGCTGTGCCCCGAACCCATCGCGCGGCCCTCCTCGGATCGGAGCTTCCCAGAGGAGAAACCGCAAGTCGAGGCTCTCGATCAGCTTTCGTCGAGCCGGAGCGGGATCTGGAACGGCTTGTCCTTGTGCCGGCGGCCCTCCTCGAACACGTTCCAGATCAGGGCGAGGATTGTCCCGCTCGTGATCAACATCACCGCCTCGAACGCCGTCATCGGCAAGCCTCCGCCTCGTCGGCGCGTCAAGGCGCAACATCCGAGCCGCGGGCGGGGCGGCTGCCCGGGCGGCTGCCGTTAAGGTGAACGGCGGCGGCGCCGCGCGCTCCTGAAGGACCTCTTGCGCTGCTATTCGGCCGCCGCCTCGGCCGGCAGATCGGTGCTCGCGAACTGCAGCGCCGCGAGGCGCGCGTAGAGGCCGCCGCGGGTCAAGAGGCTCTCATGCGTGCCTTCCTCGACGAGGCGGCCCTGGTCGAGGACGAGGATGCGGTCGGCGGCCCGGATGGTGGCGAGCCGGTGGGCGATGACGAGCGTCGTGCGCCCGCGCATGAGGCGATCGAGCGCCTCCTGCACGGCGCGCTCGCTCTCGGCGTCGAGCGCCGACGTCGCCTCGTCGAGGAGGAGGATCGGCGCGTCCTTCAGGATCGCACGGGCGATGGCGATGCGCTGGCGCTGGCCGCCCGAGAGGGTCACCCCGCGCTCTCCGATCGTCGTTGCGTAGCCCTGCGGCAGGGCGCTGATGAACCCGTCCGCCGAAGCCAGGGAGGCGGCGCGGCGCACCTCCTCCTCGCCCGCCTGCGGGCGCCCGTAGCGGATGTTGTCGAGGACGGTCGCCGCGAAGATCGTCGGCTCCTGGGGCACGAGCGCCATGCGCCGGCGCAGCTCCGCTGGATCGACGTCGGTGATCGGGATCCCGTCGACGAGCACGAGCCCGCTTAAGGGATCGTAGAAGCGCAGCAGCAGCTGCAGCACCGTCGTCTTGCCGGCGCCCGAGGGGCCGACCAGCGCCACGCGCTCGCCGGGCCGGAGCCGGAAGCTGAGCCCGTGCAGCGCCGCTTGCTGGGTCCGCGTCGGGTAGGCGAAGTGGACGTCGGCGAAGGTGACGGCGCCGATCGGCGGCTCGGGCATGCGGCGCGCCTGCGCCGGCGCAAAGATCGCCGGCCTCGCAGCGAGAATCTCGCCGAGGCGCTCGGCCGATCCCGCCGCCTGGGCGAGCTCGCCATAGACTTCGGACAGCTGCCCGAGCGAGGTTGCCGCGAAGACCGCGTAGAGCACGAATTGCGACAGCCGCCCGGGCGTCATCTCGCCGGCGAGCACGTCCTGGGCGCCGTACCACAGCACCCCGACGACGCTCGCCGAGACGAGGAAGATCGCGGTGCCGGTCAGGATCGCGCGCGCCTTGGTCGAGCGCCGCGCCGCCGCGAAAGCCTCCTCGGCCGCCGCGGCGAAGCGATCGGCGGTGGCGCGCTCCATGCCGAAGGCGAACATCGTCCTGACCGCGCCGATCGCCTCCGCCGCGTAGGCAGCGGCATCGGCGAGCCGGTCCTGTGCGAGACGCGCGCGCCGGCGAACGCCGCGTCCGGACAGGATCAGCGGCAGCACGATCACCGGAATGGCGAGGAGCACGAGGACGGAGAGCTTGAGGCTCGTCACCATCATCATGGCGATCGCGCCGAAGAACAGGAACGAGTTGCGCAGCGCGATCGAGATGCTGACGCCGAAGGCCGACTTCACCTGCGTCGTGTCGGCGGTGAGGCGCGAGACGATCTCGCCGCTCTGGGTGGCGTCGAAGTAGGACGGGTCGAGCGCGGCGAGGCGCCGGAACACGGCGGCGCGCAGGTCCGCGACGACGCGCTCGCCAAGCGTGATGACGAGGTAGTAGCGGGCGGCGCTCGCGAGCGCGAGCACGGCGACGACGACGATCAGCATGCCGAAATAGGCGTGCAGGATGTGGCCGCTCGCCTCGGAGAAGCCGCGGTCGACGACCCGCCGCACCGCGAGCGGCAGCGTGAGCGTCGCGACCGAGGCCACCGCCAAGGCGACGAGCGCCAGGGCGATGCGGCCCCGGTAGGCGAGGGCGAAAGGGACGAGCGGCTTGAGGGCGCCGAGCGCGGCCTTCGGTCGACTCGGGGAGGCTGCGGTGGCCATGAGGCTTGATGATGGAGCGGGTGAAGGCGCGGACCGGCCGCGCCGGGCAAGTGTAACAAAGCGGCAGGCGGCAATATAGTCGACCCAAGCTTCGCGCGACATTCGGCGCGCACGGCCGCGCTGGCGATAGAACCCGGTTTGTGGTGGATTGCGGCCATGATCCTATGGCTCATCTTCGCGGCTATGACCGCGACGGCGATGCTCGCCGTGCTCCTGCCGCTGCGGCGCCGCGCGTCGGCGCGCTCGGGCAGCGACGTCGCGGTCTATCGCGACCAGCTCGAGGAGATCGACCGCGACCGCGCCGCGGGCCTCGTCGGCGCCGCGGAAGCGGAGGCGGCGCGGGTCGAGATCTCGCGCCGCCTCATTGCCGCCGCGGCGCCCCCGAGCCCCGCCGAAGCGCCGGTCGAGGTGAGGTGGGGCCATCGCGCCGCGGCGCTTGCCGGGGCGGTCATGCTGCCGCTCGGCTCGGCCGGCCTTTACCTCGCGCTCGGCTCGCCCGGTATTCCATCCGAGCCGCTCGCCTCTCGTTCGGTTGCGGCGCCGGCGCCGACCTCGCTCGAGGCGATGGTCGCCCAGGTCGAGGCGCATCTCGCCAAGAACCCGGAGGACGGTCGCGGCTGGGAGGTGCTGGCGCCGGTCTATCTGCGCACCGGCCGCTTCGATGATGCCGTCAAGGCGAGACGCAATGCGCTGCGACTTCTCGGGCCGACCGCGGTGCGCGAAGCCGAGCTCGGGCAGGCCATGGTCGCGGCGGCGGACGGGGTGGTGACCGCGGATGCCAGGGCCGCCTTCGACCGCGCCGCGGCGCTCGACCCCGGCGACGTCATGGCGCGCTACTTCCTCGGCCTCGCGGCCGAGCAGGAGGGCAAGCGCCAGGAGGCGGCGGCGATCTGGCGCAAGCTCCTGGCCGAGGCCCCGCCGGGGGCGCGCTGGACCGCCACGGTGCAGGCCGCGCTCGCCCAGATCGGCGAGGCTGTCGCGCCCGGTCCGTCGTCGCCAGCCGCCGCCCCGGCCGAGCCGCCGAAGCCGCTCGCGGAACCGCCGGGCGAGATGATCCTCGCCATGGTGGCCCGGCTCGCCGAGCGCCTCAAGGCCGACGGCTCCGATCTCGATGGCTGGGTCCGGCTGGTGCGCTCCTACCTGGTGCTCGGAGACCAGGCGAGGGCGCAGGCCGCGCTCGAGGACGGCCGCCGGGCGCTCGCGAGCGACCCCAACAAGCTGCGGCGGCTCGACGAGGCCGCGAGCGCGCTCGGAGTGAAGAGCTGATGATCGCCGAGGTCGGCCACTACGCCTTGGTGCTGGCGCTGGCGCTCGCCCTCATCCAGGGCACGGCGCCGATCGGCGGCGCGTGGAAGGGCGACGCCGTGCTGATGGGCGTCACCGCGACGACGGCCTTGGCTCAGTTCGCTTTCGTCGCCGCGGCGTTCGCGGCGCTGACGGCGGCCTATGTGGTCTCCGACTTCTCGGTCGCGAACGTGTTCGAGAACTCGCATTCGGCGATGCCGCTCATCTACAAGTTCACGAGCGTCTGGGGGAACCATGAGGGCTCGATGCTCCTGTGGGTCCTGATCCTGTCGCTGTTCGGCGCCCTCGTCGCGGTCTTCGGCGCCAACCTGCCGGCGACGCTCAGGGCCAACGTGCTCGCCGTCCAGTCCTGGATCGCAGCGGCGTTCTACCTCTTCATCCTGGCGACCTCGAACCCTTTCGCGCGCCTCGCGCCGGCACCCTTCGAGGGCCGCGACCTCAACCCGGTTCTCCAGGACATCGGCCTCGCGATCCATCCGCCGCTGCTCTACCTCGGCTATGTCGGCTTCTCGATCTCCTTCTCGTTTGCCATCGCGGCGCTGATCGAGGGCAAGATCGACGCCGCCTGGGCGCGCTGGGTGCGGCCGTGGACGCTCGCCGCCTGGTGCTTCCTCACCGCCGGCATCGCGATGGGCTCGTACTGGGCCTATTACGAGCTCGGCTGGGGCGGCTGGTGGTTCTGGGATCCGGTCGAGAACGCCTCCTTCATGCCCTGGCTCGTCGGCACGGCGCTGCTGCATTCCGCGGTCGTGATGGAGAAGCGCAACGCGCTGAAGCTATGGACCATCCTGCTTGCGATCCTCGCCTTCTCGCTGTCGCTGCTGGGCACGTTCCTGGTGCGCTCGGGCGTCTTGACCTCGGTGCACAGCTTCGCGACCGACCCGACGCGCGGCGTGTTCATCCTCGCAATCCTGGTGCTGTTTATCGGCGGCAGCCTCGCGCTCTATGCCTGGCGGGCGCCGCTGCTCAAGCAGGGCGGCCTGTTCGCGCCGATCTCCCGCGAGGGCATGCTGGTCCTCAACAACCTCTTCCTCACGACGGCGTGCGCGACCATCTTTACCGGCACGCTCTATCCGCTCGCCCTCGAGGCGCTCACCGGAGCGAAGATCTCGGTCGGCGCGCCCTACTTCAACCTGACCTTCGCGCCGCTGTTCCTGCCGCTGCTTGTCGCCGTGCCGTTCGGACCGCTGATGGCGTGGAAGCGCGGCGACCTCCTCGGCGCCGGCCAGCGCCTCTTCGGCGCCCTCGCGCTCGCGCTGGTCGCGGTGGCGGCGAGCTTTTCGCTCGCCGGCGCGAAGTCCGTGCTCGCGCCCTTCGTGATCGGGCTTGCCTTCTTCGTTAAGGCCGGAGCCGTGAGCGAACTCGCCGAGCGGACGCAGCTCTTCAGGTTACCCGTGGCGTCGGCGCTTGCGCGGGCGCGGGGCCTGCCGCGCTCCGCCTGGGGCACCGCGCTCGCCCATTTCGGGCTCGGGGTCAGCCTCCTCGGCATCGTCTGCGAGACGCAGTGGAGCGCCGAGCGCATCGCTTCCGTCAAGCCCGGGCAGACGCTCGAGCTGCGCGGCTACGAGCTTCGCTTCGACGGCCTCGAGCAGCGCCAGGGCCCAAACTACCGCGAGCTTGCCGGCAGGTTCACGGTGCGCCGGGACGGCGAAACGATCGCCGTCATGGAGCCCGCAAAGCGCAGCTTCCCGGCGCGCGAGAACGCGACCACCGAGGCCGCCCTCATGACCCGGGGCTTCAGCCAGCTCTATCTGTCGCTCGGCGACGCGGGCGGCGACGGCGCGATCAACGTCCGGCTCTACCATAAGCCTCTGGTCCTCTTGATCTGGCTCGGCGCCGTGGTGATGGCGCTCGGCGGCGCGCTTTCGCTCTCCGACCGCCGCCTGCGGGTCGGCGCGCCTAAACCGGCCCCGATGAAGCGGGTGCTGCAGCCGGCTGAATGATCATGCGACGGTTCGCCTGGCTTGCCGTGCTGGCCGCGCTCCTTGCCGGGGCCCCCGCCCTCGCCGTCCAGCCCGACGAGGTCCTGCCCGACCCGGCGCTCGAGGCGCGGGCCCGGAAACTGTCCCGCGAGTTGCGCTGCCTCGTGTGCCAGAACCAGTCGATCGACGATTCCGACGCTCCGCTCGCCCGTGACCTGCGCCTTCTCGTCCGCGAGCGCCTCAAGGCGGGCGACCAAGACTCCCAGGTGCTCGGCTTCCTGACGAGCCGCTACGGCGAGTTCGTCCTGCTGAAGCCGCGGCTCGGCCCGGCGACGGCACTGCTGTGGCTCTTCCCGGCGGTCCTCGTCGTGATCGGCGCAGGCACCCTTGCGGCGATCATCAGGCGAAGGGCGGCTTTGCCCGGCGAGGCCGCGCTCACGCCGGACGAAGAGGCCCGGCTCGCGGAACTCGTCGGCGCGCCGAAAGAGCAGGGCCGGGTCTGAGTCCTTCCAACCTGGCGCATCAACGGCTAGCGTCGAGACCGAACGAGGCGCCTGCCAAGCGCCCGAACGGCAGGGAGGAACGTCTATGCTCAAGCGGCTTGTGCTCGTCAGTGTCGCAGGTCTCGCAGCGCTTGCCGGCCCAGCCTTGGCGCAGGGCACGTGCCCGAACCGAGGCCAGCTCGACGAGCTCTATTGCGACGCCAACGGCGATCTCGTCGCCGACGCGCCGAGCGATCCCACGAAGCTGCGCGATCCCTCCACGCTCGTTTTCGCCTACACCCCGGTCGAGGATCCCGCCGTCTACCAGAACATCTTCAAGCCGCTCACCGACCATCTCGGCCGATGCACCGGCAAACGGGTGGTCTACTACCCGGTCCAGTCGAACTCGGCCGAGATCGAGGCGATGCGCTCGGGGCGGCTGCACATCGCCGGCTTCTCGACCGGGCCGACCGGCTTTGCCGTCAACATGGCAGGCGCGGTGCCGTTCGCGGCCAAGGGCACGGCCGAGCAGGTGCGCGGCTACCAGCTCGCGATGGTGGTGAAGAAGGACAGCCCCTACCAGTCGCTCGCCGATCTCAAGGGCAAGTAGATCGCCCACACCGCGCCGTCCTCGAACTCGGGGCACCTCGCACCGCTCGCGCTCTTCCCCGAGCAGGGCCTCAAGCCCGGAGCCGACTATCAGCCGGTGTTCTCGGGCGGGCACGACAAGACGATCCTCGGCGTCCGTGCCGGCGACTACGATGCCGGGCCGGTCGCCTCCGACGTGTTCGATCGCATGGTCACCCGCGGCACCGTCAAGGCCGACGACTTCCGCGTCATCTACAAGAGCGCCGTCTTCCCGACCTCGTCCTTCGCCTACGCGCACGATCTCAAGCCGGAGCTCGCGGCGAAGATCAAGCAGTGCTTCTACGATTTCCGCTTCACGCCGGAGATGACGGAGGAGTTCAACGGCGACGACCGCTTCTTGCCGATCGCCTACCAGAAGGATTGGGCGATCGTGCGCAAGGTGGCCGAGGATTCCGGAACGCCCTACAACAAGGCTGCCTACGAGAAAGAGGCGGCCCGCGAGGCCGAGGCGGCGCGCAAGAAGGCCGAGGGACAGACGAAGCAATGACGGCCGCGCCGGCGGTTGTCGCGGCGGCAAGCGAAGGGGACTCGCGCGCGCTCCTGATCCGCAAGCTGCGCAAGGAGTACCGGCCGGGCGTGCCGGTGCTGAAGGACATCGACCTCGCCATACCCGGGCGCGGCATGACCGCGGTCATCGGCCCGTCCGGAACCGGCAAGTCGACGCTGATCCGCTGCATCAACCGCCTTGTCGAGCCGACCGCGGGCGAAATCCTCTTCCGCGGCCAAGATCTCGCCAAGCTCTCCGGTCTGGCGCTGCGCCAGGCACGGCGGCGCATCGGGATGGTGTTCCAGGAGTACAACCTCGTCGAGCGCCTGACCGTCATGGAGAACCTGCTCTGCGGCCGGCTCGGCTACGTGGCGGCTTGGCGGGCGTGGCTCCGGCGCTTCCCGCGCGGCGACGTCGAGCGGGCGTTCGAGCTCCTCGATGCCGTCGGGCTTTCCGGTTTCGCGACGCGGCGCGCCGATGCGCTCTCCGGCGGCCAGCGGCAGCGGGTCGGCATCGCCCGGGCGATCATGCAGCAGCCCGACATCCTCCTGGCCGACGAGCCGACCTCGTCCCTCGATCCGAAGACCTCGGTCGAGATCATGGAGCTGATGGCGCAGCTCGCGGGCGAGCGCGACATCCCGGTCATCGTCAACATTCACAATGTCGATCTGGCGCGCCGTTTCGCCGCCCGCATCGTCGGCATGACGGGTGGCGCGGTGGTCTATGACGGCCCGCCGGGCGGGCTGACGGATGCGCATCTCAAGCGCATCTACGGCGGCGAGAGCTGGCTCGAATGAAGGCAGCGCCGCAGCCCGCCACGCCGGCCCGCCGAGGCTTCGAGCCGAACTGGCCCGCCCGGCTCGGCTGGGCGCTGCTCTTGCTCTACGTCGTCTACGCCGGCTCGCGGCTCGGCTTCACCTGGGAGCGCTTCGCGGCCGGTCTCGAGCATGGCGGGCGGTTCCTCGCCCGCATGTTCCCGCCCAATTTCGAGCGCTGGCGGCTCCTCTACGACGGCATCGTCGAGAGCCTGCAGATTGCCGTGATCGCGACCTTTTTCGGCATCCTCCTGTCGCTCCCGGTCGGCCTTCTCGCGTCGCGCAACCTGATGCCGCCTTGGATCACCTGGCCGGCCCGCGGCTGCATCGCGCTCTGCCGCTCGTTCCATCCGATCATCGTCGCGATCCTGTTCGTGAAGGCGCTCGGCTTCGGCGCGCTCGCCGGCATCATGGCTCTCATCGTCGCCTCGATCGGCTTCATCTCGAAGCTGTTCGCCGAGGCCATCGAGGAGATCTCCCTGAAGCAGGTCGAAGCCGTGCGGGCGACCGGCGCCGGCTTCATGAACGTTCTCATCATGGGCGTGCAGCCGCAGGTGCTGCCGCGTTTCATCGGCTTTGCGACCTACCAGCTCGACTCCAATCTCCGAAACTCCACCATGGTCGGCATCGTCGGCGGCGGCGGCATCGGCGCGACCCTGTTCACCGCCTATCAGCGCTTCGACTTCGATTTCGTGCTCGCGATCCTGATCGTCATCGTGGCGCTGATCATGGCGGCCGAGATCGTGTCGGGCTGGGCGAGGCGCGTGTTCCAGTGAGCGTCGCGGCCCGGCTCGAGCGCGACTGGCGGCGCTTCACGCCGGTGCAGCGCCTCGCGCGCTACGCCTTCTATGTCGCGACCGCCGCCGCCGTGGTGCTGTCGCTGCGCACGGTCGAGGTCATCCCGGAGTTCCTCTACGACGCGCGGGCGCAGATGGGCGACCTGTTCGGGCGCATGTGGCCGATGGACTGGCGCTATTTTGGGCCGACCTGGGACGCACTCGTCGAGACGCTGCATATCGCCACTCTCGGCACGATCCTCGCTCTCCTCATGGCGGTGCCGATCGGCTTCCTGGCTGCCCGCAACGTGACGCCGAATCCAGCCCTGAACCTGTTCGCGAAGTTCATCTTCGTGACCTCGCGCTCGGTCAACTCGCTGGTCTGGGCGCTCCTGTTCGTCGCGGTGTTCGGCCCCGGGCCGCTGGCCGGCACGCTCGCCATCGCCTTCCGCTCGATCGGCTTCACCGGCAAGCTTCTTGCCGAGGCATTGGAAGAGGCGAACCGCGGCGCGATCGAGGCGCTGACGGCGGCGGGCGCGCCGAAGCTGTCCACCATCGTTCTTGGCTATTGGCCGCAGGCGCGGCCCGCCTTCTGGTCGATCGCGCTGTTCCGCTGGGATATCAACATCCGCGAATCGGCGGTCCTCGGCCTCGACGGGGCCGGCGGGATCGGAGTGGCCCTCGATACCGCTCTCAACCTCCTCTACTGGGACCAGGTCGCCGTCGTCCTTGCGACCATCTTCGCCATCGTCATCCTGACCGAGATGGCGGTGACCTTCATTCGCGCCCGCGTCATCTGACGCCGGCGATCCGATGCGCCTCCCTGACGGCTCTCAGCTGCGTTCTCCGGCCTCGACCGGGCGCGGCAGGCTGTTTCCGGCCGGCGGCAGCGGACAGGTCCACCGCTCCGAATAGGCGCAGGAGGGATTGTAGGCGAAGTTGAAGTCGAGAACGATGCCGGCCTCCGTCGTCCCGAGATCGGCGCCCTTGATGGTGTCGAGGAGATAGCGCCCGCCCGCATAGGTGCTCCGGCCGCTGGTCGCGTCGCGGAACGGCAGGAACACGCCGCCGCCGTAGCCCTCGATCCAATAGAGCGTCAGCTCGGCCCCGAGGGCCGGCTCAAGGCCGGCGGTGCGCGCGAACGGCCTCAGGTGGATGATGCCGTCGGCGCCGACGGTCATCGTCTCTCTGGCCGCCGCCGTTGCCGTCAGGCCGACATGGAAGCGGAGGGTCGGGTCGTAATCGAAATAGCCGATACCCGCGAAGCGGGCCCGCTCCTTCGGGCCGAGCGGCGATTGCGGGTGGTCGGCGAAGAGCCTGTCGCGGCCGGCGCGCCACAGCTCCCATCCGGGCCGGCCGGGGGCTGCTCTAATCTCCGCGTAGAGGTTATCGACCCGCCGGCGCCAGTCCCAGATATCGGTGAACGCCTGAACCGTGCGCACCTCGTCGGCCAAACGGGCGGAGTCGTTCGTATCCACTGGCGCTCCAATCCCGATCGGCTTTACCGCAACGCTCGAAGGCTCGATTGTGTCCACGGCCGAGGTCGATTGTGAGCGCCTCGTCCACGGGAGGGCAGGGTGCGGCCGCTCTATCTGACTTACCTGAACGCGCTCGACGTCGCGGCCCTCGCGCTGACCGACGACGAGATCCTCGATGCCATCGAGGCCGGCCTTGCCGCCCAGGGCCGCAAGGAGACCGTCATCGAGCCGCGCATGCATCTCGTGCCCGACCCGCAGGTCAACGGTCATTTCAACGTGCTCCGCGGCGCTTTCAAGGCTCCGCTCGACCTCGCGGGCGTGAAGGTCATCGGCGACTACGTCGACAACTACCGCGACGGCCTGCCTTCCGAGATGGGACTTCTCTTTCTGATGGACCCGCATAACGGCGTCCCGAAAGCGATCATCGACGGCAGCCACCTGACCGATATGCGCACCGGCGCCGTCACCGCGATCGGCGCCAAATACCTGGCGCGCAAGGACGCGAAGGTCCTGGGGCATGTCGGGGCGCGAGGCACGGCGTACTGGAACGTGCGCCTTCTCGACCGCCTGTTCGGGTTCGACGAGATACGCGTCCATTCCCGCCGGCCGGAGAGCCGCGACGCCTTCGCCGAGCGGCTCTCCCGCGATCTCAACAAGCCCGTGCGGGCGACCGCCGATTGGCGCTCCTGCGTCGAGGGCGCCGACATCGTCGTCGAGGCCTCGCGTCTTTCCGCACCGGAGCCGATGCTGAAGACGGAATGGATCAAGCCCGGGGCCTTCATCGTGCCCTACGGCACGATGAGCGCGGTCGAGCTGTCGCTCACCGACATCATGGCGAAGATCGTCGTCGACGACTGGGGACAGTGCAAGGGCGGTCCGTTCGGGGCGCTCCGGGCGCACGTCAACGCCGGCAAGCTGTCCGAGGCGACGCTGCACGCCGAGATGGGCGAGATCGTCGCCGGCCTCAAGGCGGCACGCGAGAACGAGCGCGAGACCATCCTGTTCTGGCACCGCGGCCTGTCGCTCTCGGATATCGCGCTCGGTGCCGCGATGCTGGAGAAGGCGGCGCGGCTTGGGATGGGCCATCGGCTGCGCTACGCGTGACGCCGCTCGTCGCCAATGCCCGCATGTACGCCGTCAACCCGGCAGCGCGGGACCTTTGGCAGCGCCTCTTCGCATGGGTCGCCGAGCGATCCGGGGTCCCGCTGGTCTATGTCGATCATGCCGCTCCGGCGCCGCTCGAGACGCTGTGGTCGCGCCGGGACCTCGGCCTCGCCTTCATGTGCGGCTACCCGTTCGCGCGCGCGCAGCCTGCCGTGCAGGCGGTCGCGGCGCCGCTGCCAGCCGCTCCCCGCTGCGAGGGACGCGCTGTGTATTGGACCGATTTCGCCGTTGCGGCCGATCGACCGTTCAGGCAGCTCGCCGACACCTTCGGCGGCCGCATCGGTTGGACGGTCGAGCACTCGCAATCGGGCTTCAACGCCGTCAGGCACCACCTCCTGCGCCATCGCGCCGGCCGGAAGGCCCGGCTGTTCCGGCAAGCGGTCGGCCCGCTCGTGACGCCCCGGCGCGTGACGGAGAGCCTGCTGTCGGGCGAAATCGACGTCGGTCCGCTCGATTCCTATTATCATGAGCTTCTGAGACGGTTCGAGCCGCAGACCGCATCCAGGCTGCGCACCGTCGAATCGACCGCGCCGACGCCGATGCCGCTGCTCGTCGCTTCCGCGACGGCCGACGTGCGATCGGTCGACCGGCTTCGCCGAACGCTCGTCGACTGCGCGATGGATGCCGGCATGGCCGGCGTGCTCGCCGAGCTGCGGCTCACAGGGTTCGAGGCGCCGCGCCCGGACAGCTATCGGGTCCTGCTCGATCAGGCCGCCGAGGCCGAGGCGCAGGGCTATCCGGCGCCAGGCTGATCGGGCCGTGCCGCGAGCCGGGAGCGGATCGCCGCGAGCGTCAACGACCCGAGGCTCGCACCGTCGGCGTCGACGACCGCGGCCGCGTCGGCCCCCTCCGTGAGCAGGATCGAGAGCGCGTCGCGAAGCGTCGTGACGGACGCGATGCGGGGCGATCCGGCGGGCGCCGGCGACGGCCCGGCCGCTTCCCCCGCGGTCACCAGCGCGAGACGCTTGAGGCCGCGATCGATGCCGAGGAACTCGGCGACGAACGCGTCCCGCGGCGCCGCGAGAATGCGATCCGGCGTGTCGTACTGCATCAGCAGCCCATCCTTCATCAGGGCGAGCCGGTCGCCCATCCGGATCGCCTCGTCGATGTCGTGGGTGACGAGGATGATGGTCTTGCGCAGCCGCCGCAGGATCGCCAGGAACTCGCTCTGCAGCCGCTCGCGCACGATCGGATCGACGGCGCCGAAAGGCTCGTCCATCAGCATCACCGGCGGATCGGCCGCAAGCGCGCGCGCGACGCCGACCCGCTGCCGCTGGCCTCCCGAAAGCTCGCCCGGGAAGCGCCGCAGGAACTCCCGCGGCTCGAGCCCGACGAGCGTCAGCATCTCCTCGACGCGCGCCGCGATCCGCGGCTTCGGCCAGCCGAGCAGGGCCGGCACCGTCGCGACGTTCTCGGCGACGCTCATGTGCGGGAAAAGCCCGACCTGCTGGATGACGTAGCCGATGGTGCGGCGCAGGCGCACCGGGTCGGTGCCGGAGACGTCCTCGCCGGCGACGAGAATGCGGCCGGCAGTCGGCTCGATCAGGCGGTTGACCATGCGCATGGACGTGGTCTTGCCGCAGCCGGAGGGCCCGATCAGGACGCAGATCGTGCCCTCGGGGATGTCGAGATCGAGATGGTCCACTGCCGGACGGCTGACGCCGGGATATCGTTTCGTGACCCCCTCGAGGCGGATCATGACGCCCGCCGCCGACCGGCGATGCCGCGTTCAAGCCCGGCGAAGAGAAGCTCGGTCGCGGCCGCGAGCGCCGCGACGGCGAGCGCTCCGACGAGAAGCTCGGGAAAATCGAGGGTGCCCATGCCGGCGGTGATCAGCTCGCCGAGCCCGCCGCCGCCGACGAAGGCGGCGAGCGTCGCTGCCGCGACGATCTGGACCGCCGCGGTGCGGATGCCGGCGAACATCACCGGCAGGGCCAGCGGGATTTCGATGCGCCGGATGATCTGGCGATCCGAGAGGCCCTGGCCACGCGCCGCGTCGACGATATCGGCGTCGACCGAGCGCACCCCGGCGTAGGTGTTGAGGAGGATCGCCGGAACGCCGTAGACGGTCAGCGCCACCATCGCCGGAAGGTACCCGGTCCCGAGCAGCGGCAGCATCAGCACGAGGAGGGCGAGGCTCGGTATCGTGCGCAGCACGTTGGCGATGCCGGTGACGAGACCGGCAGCGCCCGGCGCCCGCGTCAGGGCGATGCCGAGCGGCAGCGCCACGACGACGGCGACCGCGAGCGCCGCAAGCGACAGCTCGAGGTGGCGCAGCGCCGCCTCGAGGAGCACGCGCTGGTGCTCGCCCGGCCATCGCAGCGTTTCAGCCAGCATCGGTGAGCCCCGCCGGGGGCCTGAGCCGCCGCTCGAGGAGCCGCAAGCTTTCGTCCGCCACGACCGCCAGGAGCGAGGTGAGGACCGCTCCGGCGATGATCTTCTCGTTGAAATCCTGCGTGATGCCTTGGAAGATGATGTCGCCGAGCCCGCCGGCACTGATGTAGGCCGCAACGGTCGCGACCGAGATCTGCATCACGACGGCGATGCGGATCCCGGCGACGATCACCGGCATCGCCAGCGGCAGCTCGACCCGCATGAGCCGGCGGGCGGGGGCAAAGCCCATCCCGTCCGCGGCATCGATCACCTCCGGCGGCACGGCGCGCAATCCGGCCGCGACGTTGCGGACGAGGATCAGCAGCGAATAGAGCACGAGCGCGACGATCGCCGGCCCGGTGCCGAGGCCCATGACCGGGATCAGCAGCGCGAACAGCGCCAGCGCCGGCACCGTATAGAGGATGCCCGTGAGCGTGATGGTCGCGGCATAGATGCGGGGCCGTCGCGCCGACCAGATCCCGAGCGGCAGGGCGATGGCGAGCGACAGCGCGAGCGCGGACGCGACCATCACGATGTGCTCGCCGAGCGCGGCAAGCAGGCGGTCGTAGTTCTCGAAGGTCCAGCTCACGGGCGTCCGCCCGCATCCGCCAGGACGCCGCGCAGCTCGCCTTCTTGGACTGCGCCCGCCAGGCGCTCGAAATCGATGCCGGTCGGCCGGTCCTCGTCGAGCGCGGCGACGTGCGAACGGACGAAGCGGTGTATCCGGCCGGTGCCGTCGCCGAGCCGGATGCCGGTGCGCAGATCCACCGCCTGGGCTGCCGCCACGAGCTCGATCGCCGAAAGCCGGACGAGCCGGCGCACGATGTCGCGCGCCTTCTCGACGACGCGCGGCGTCATCGGGGCGTAGTCCTCGACGCCGTCGGCGACGGGTGCCGCCATGGCACCGACCGGAAGGGCGAGATGCCGGATTTCGGCTTCGAGCGCCGCTGCCGTCTTCTGGGCGGTGGCCAAGCCGGTGCGGCTGCCGCCGCGCGGCGTCAGGAACCGCGGCAAGTCCGAGAGGCCCGGCGACATCAGCTTCGCAATCCTGAACACCGCCGCAGCCGCAGCATGGGAGGAGGCGAGGCCGAGCGCCTCGAAGGCGAGCGCGACGGCGGTGGTGTCGAAATTGACCGTCGAGATCATGGCGCCGTCCTGCACCAGCACGGCCGGGCTGTCGCCGGCGCCGTCGAGGTCGGCCTCGACGGCGCGCCGCGCCGCCGCAAGCGCTTGCAGAGCCGCGCCGGCGATCGGCGCGAGGCATCGAAACGACAGCGGATCCTGCACCCGCCGCGCGCGGCCGGGCTCGAGCAGGTCGCTCCCGGCGAGAAGCCGGCGCAGCGTCTCGGACGCTTCGGCCTGGCCGGGCGCCGGCCGCAACGCCACCGCGCGCCGGTCGATCGGCGACAGGTTCGCCCGGAAGCCTTCGAGCGAGAGCGCACCCGCCGCCACCATCGCCTCGATGGCGAGGTCGGCGTCGTGGAGCGTCAGCGCGGCGAGCCCGATCGTGTGCGCGTTGGCGTTCAGAAGCGCGATGGCGTCCTTCGGTCCGAGCGCCGGGATGGCGATGCCGGCAAGCCGCAGCGCCTCGGGACCGGGCATCCGGCTGCCGCGGCATTCGGCCTCGCCGGCGCCGACGAAAGGCAGGAAAGCTTGCGCCAGGGACGCGAGATCGGCCTCGCCGAGGCTTCCGGTGCGCAGAACGAGCGGATGCACGCCGGCGTTCAACATGTCGCGCAGCGTCGCTGCGAAACCGGGGGAAACCCCGGAGGCGCCGCGGGAGAGGCCGGCGAGCCGGACGAACAGCATGGCGCGGACCTCGTCGCGCGCCAGCGGCTCGCCGACGCCGACGGCCCGGGCCGCCACGGCGCGCTGCTGGAAGCTTGTCATCTCGTCGGCCGGCAGCCGCGTATCGACGGCGGCGCCGAGGCCGGTGGTCAGGCCGTAAACCGCAGCGTCGGCTTGCGCGTGCCGGTCGACGATCGCCCGCGCGGCTTCGAGCCGGCCTCGCACCTCGGAGCCGAGGACGACCCTGGCGCCGCGCGCCACGGCCACCACGTCGCCGATGGCGATCCGGCCGCCGACCGCGACCGCCGGCTCGTCTTCGATCATGCCAGACGGGTCGGCAGAGCGCCGCCGCTTAGCGCCGGCCGTCGGAGCCTCGGCCACCGGGCTCGCCGCCGGCGGCGTCAGGGAGCGATACCCTTCGCCTTCAGGAACGCCGCCGCGACCTGGCGGGGCTCCTTCTTTTCGACCTCGACCTGGCGATTCAGCTCCTGCATCGTCACGTTGTCGATCACCGCGCCGACGCGCTCGATGGCTTCGACGATTTTCGGATTGGCGGCCACCTCGAGACGAATGACGGCGGCGAGGTAGTAGGGCGGGAACAGCTTCTTGTCGTCATCGAGAGCCGCAAACTTCTCGGCCGCGATCTGCCAATCGGTGGCGAAACCGTTGGCGACGTCGATCTGCTTCTGCGACAGCGCATCGTACCGCAGCCGCAGCGCCGCGAACTGACGGAACTCGCCGAACTCGATCCCGTAGACCTCCTTCATGCCCTTGATGCCGTCGCGCCGGTCGGCGAATTCCGGTCCGGCGCCGAGCTTCAGCTTCGGCGCGACCTTGGCGAGGTCGGAGAGCGTCTTGAGGTTCATCTCGCGCGCCGTCTCCGGCCGCACGATGATGGCGTAGCCGTTGTTCACGCCCGACGGCTTCAGCCAGGTGAGCTTGAACTCCTTCTCGTAATAGGTCCGCACCATCTCGTGGATCTTGCCCGGATCCGTCTCGGTCACGCCTTGCGCCTTCATCACCGCGTTGAGCCCGGTGCCGGTGTACTCCGGATAGATGTCGATCGCGCCGGTGCGCACCGCCTCGTGGGCCACAAGGGTCGTCCCGAGATTGATCTTGCGATCGACCTTGAAGCCTGCGGCCTCGAGCGCTCCGGCGTAGAGCTCGGCGACGACGAACTGCTCGGTGAAGTTCTTCGAGCCGACCCTCAAGGTCTGGGCCGAGGCGAGGGGCGAGCTCGCCGCCCACAGCAACGCGGCGATCCAGGCAATTGCACGAATCCTCATAGCGAACCCCTCGTTCGACCATCGATAGGCCGTGCAGCCTAGTCCGCGACGCGGGTCGCGCAAGCCGAAGCTTGAGCCCATTCGGCCGGCAGGCGGGAAACGGGTCCGGCGCATTTCTCCGTCTGCGGGGCGGCGCGAATGCCCGATTGCGACGTTGCGTTCGTCAGGCGCACCGTCTACGCGCGGTTCGTCGCTCTGGCCCGGACGACGAGCACATCCGCCCTTGGCCAGGCGGACGTGACGCAAGCATGGGCGGAACGGCGCTCTTCCGGCGGCATTGACGACATTGGAGCGAGCTGAGCAGTTTTGATGAACATTGCGTCCGAGACGGCCGAGGGCGAGCGCGCCGCCGGCGACCATCCGCCGAAACCGCCGCCGGGGCGCGTGTCACGAAAATTCTTCAAGCTCGCGCGCGGGTTCTGGAGCGGCGCGACGAAGCGGCGCGCCTGGCTGCTCGTCGGCGGCGTCCTCGCCTTCGTGGTCGCGAACCTCATCGCGGCGCTCGGCGTCAACCGCTGGAACCGGTTCTTCTTCGACGCCATCGAGCACAAGGAGGTCGGGTCCGTCTTCGTCGGCGTCGGCATTATCGTCGCGCTGGCGCTCGCCTCGGCCGCGGCATCGGTCGGGCTCGTGCACATGCGCATGCGTCTCGCCTTGCGCTGGCGGCAATGGATCACGGCGCGCCTGATCGAGCGCTGGCTCGCGGAGCGGCGCTTCTACCAGCTCAACATCATCGGCGGCGAGGGCTCGAACCCCGAGTACCGCATCGCCGACGACGTGCGCCTCGCGACCGAGCCGCTGGTCGATTTCCTCGTCGGCGTGACGAATGCGGTGCTCGCCGCCGCCGCCTTCATCGGCATCCTGTGGGCGGTCGGCGGCAGCCTGCGCGTGACCGCCTTCGGCTCCGACTTCGTCATCCCGGGCTACATGGTCCTGGCCGCGGTCGTCTATTCGACGATCACCTCGCTCGGCATGTACTTCATCGGCCGCCCGCTCGTCGTCGCCGTCGAGGCCAAGAACGCCGGCGAGGCGCGCCTGCGCTACGAGCTGACCCGGGTCCGCGACTCGGCCGAGAACATCGCGCTCATCGGCGGCGACGAGGACGAGCGGGCGCGGCTCGGCGAGACCTTCGGCGATCTCGCCGGACGCTGGATCAAGGTCATCGTCCAGCAGGCGCGGATGACCTGGATCTTCAACGGCAGCACGGTGCTGTCCCCGGTCGTGCCGCTGCTGCTCGGCGCGCCGAAATACCTTGCCGGCGAGATCGGGCTCGGCGAGCTGATGCAGATCGCGACCGCCTTCGCCCAGGTGCAGCTCGCGCTCAACTGGCTCGCCGACAATGCCATCCGGCTCGCCGAATGGCTCGCCTCGGCCCAGCGCGTCGTCGAGCTCAGCGACGTGCTCGACAATCTCGACGCGACGATCGGCCGACACGGATCGAGCTCGACCGTGGTGCTCGGCGACAGCCCGGACGATTCGCTTTGCATCTGCGATCTGTCCCTCACCCAGCAGAACGGCAAGCTCATGATCGAGGATGCCGACGTCGTGATCGCGCCGGGCGAGAAGGTCCTTGTGAAGGGCGAATCCGGAACCGGCAAGAGCACGCTGATCCGCGCCATGGCGGGCCTGTGGCCCTGGGGATCGGGCCAGATCCTGCGGCCGAAGGGCGCGACCTTCGCCTTCATGCCGCAGCGGCCCTACCTGCCGCTCGGGACGCTGCGGCATGCGCTTCTGTATCCGGCCGAGGACGAGGGCCAGCCCGACGAGGCGCTCGCCGAGGCGCTGCGGCGCTGCGGTCTCGCCCACCTCGTGCCCCGGCTGCACGAGGAGGATCAGTGGGAGAGCATCCTGTCCGGCGGCGAGAAGCAGCGCCTGGCGTTCGCGCGGCTGCTGGTCAACCCGCCGGACATCATCATCATGGACGAATCGACCGCCGCGCTCGACGAGGAGAGCCAGGCGCGGATGCTCGACTTCCTGCGCACCGACCTTGCCCCGGCGATGGTGCTCTGCGTCGCCCACCGGCCCGGCCTCGAGGAATATTTCGACCGCGAGCTCAAGCTCGTGCGGCTGGAGGAGGCGGGCCCGGCAAAGGCGCAGCACCGGCGGCTGCCGCGCTTCCGCAACCTCCTGAAGCGGCTGCGCGGCAATGCCCCGGCGAACGTCTCGGTCCCGGCGCCGACGGTCGCGGCCGCGCCGGCGCGCGAGCCGGTCCCGACGAGCGAGGAAGGCGCGGGCGCCGCGGCGCGCGAGCGCACCGGCGCTTGAGGCTTTCGGCCGAGCTGAGGCCTGCCGGGCTGAGGCTTCAGCCGAGGGAGATCGAGGCGACCTCGCGGCCCTTCTGGCCCTCGACCGTCTGGACGATCACCCGCTGGCCTTCCTGAAGGTCGGGGAGGCCGGCGCGCATCAGCGCCGAGCGGTGGACGAACACGTCCTTGCCGCCGTCCTCGACGGCGATGAAGCCGAAGCCCTTGGCGGGATTGTACCATTTGACAGTGCCGGGCTGCTCCTCGGAGGGCGGGCCGCTGAAGCGCGGACCGCCGCCGCCCGGGCCCGGACCGCGGTCGCGGTCGCCCAAGCCGCCGCTGCGGGGCGGGCGCCGGTCGCCGAAGCCGCCGCCGCCACCACCGAACCCGCCACCGCCGCCGAAGCGCGGCCGCGCCGGCTCGGCCGTCGAGGCGTCGACCTCGAGGATCTCGGTCACCTGCGGGCCCTTCTGGCCTTGCGCGGTGCGGATGACGAGCTTGGTGCCGGGCTGCATCTCGGTCTGCCCGGCGGTCTCGACGACGCGCACGTGCAGGAAGGCGTCGCCCGAGCCGTCGGCCATCTCGACGAAGCCGAAGCCCTTCTCGGGGTTGAACCATTTGACCGTCGCGTCCTGCGGCGGCCCGGAGGCGATCGGCGCGCGCGGCGCCATGGGCGGGGCTTCGCCCCAGCCGGGTTGCGGCTGATCGCCGAAGGAACGGCGGTCGTTGCCGAAGTCGTCGCGGCCGCCGCGGCCACGCGGTCCACGAAAGTCTCGATTGCGGTTCATCGTAGGATCCAGGCAGGGGATTGAGGGGCGTGGGCTTGGTTCACCGTCTCAAACCTTGCCGGTATGACGATGCAAGCGCTTCGGCTCGGGCCTGAACGGGCCCGAACCGGTGCGGAGAGGCGAAGGGGCCCTCCCCGTCCGGTCGACGCGAATCGAAACTGGTCAGCGAACATAACCCTCGGCGGCCACCTCCGACGCGCTGCCTCCATTCTAATGAGCTTGGCCCCCCAAGGGCAACTGGGCACGGGCCAACTTCCCGCCGCAGGGCGCAAAAAGTGCAGCCGCGGCGGCGCCGGGCGAAAGCCCGCAGGAACTAACCTTCGCCGTGCCGGGTTAGGTGGTCACCCACATCCGAGGAGGAGTTCCGCTCATGGCCGCCAAGGAAAAAGGCTTGGAAGACCTGTTCCTAGCCACGCTCAAGGACGTCTACTACGCCGAGAAGCAGATCCTGCGTGCGCTGCCCAAGATGGCGAAGGCGGCGGAATCGGACGAGCTGCGCCAAGCCTTCGAGAAGCACCGCGCCGAGACCGAGGGCCATGTCGAGCGCCTCGAGGAGGTGTTCGAGGCGATCGGCAAGAAGGCCCAGGGCAAGACCTGCGAGGCGATCCAGGGCATCATCGAGGAAGGCAAGGAGATCATGGAGGACTTCGCCGAGAGCGAGGCGCTCGATGCCGGCCTCATCGCCGCGGCGCAGGCGGTCGAGCACTACGAGATCAGCCGCTACGGCACGCTCAGGACCTGGGCCCAGGAGCTCGGCCTCACCGACGCCGCCGGCCTCCTCGAGCAAACCCTGGCCGAGGAGAAGAAGACCGACCAGCTGCTCTCTGAGCTCGCCGAGGCGCGGGTGAACCAGAAGGCGGCTTGACGCCCCGGCGGGGCGCCGCCGCCGGGCGGCGACGCGCCGGCCTTTCGCGAGGGGTGCGGGTCTTCGAGGCCCGCGCCCCGATTTTTTCAGGTGAAAGGTTTCCATGATGGTGATGCCGGCCGCCGCACTCTCATCATGATGGGATCGCGAAGAGCGGCGGCTGCTTTCGGCAAAATCATGCGCGCGCCGCGCCGTTAAGCACGCTGCCGGTGGCCGGTGGCCGGGCCTGCCGGGATTTGCAATCTCCGCGCAACCTGCGGAGAATCCGATGCCCTTTCGAGCCGCCGTCGACGAGTTCCTGCGCGTCTGCGCGATCGAGCGCCAGCTCTCCGGGCACACGCTCCAGGCCTATGCCGGCGACCTCGCCGATTTCGGCCGCCGGCTGCCGGCCGGGCTGCCGCTCGCCGAGATCTCGACCGATCTCGTCAAGCGCTATCTCGAGGAGATGGTCGACGGCCGCCGGCTCGCGCTTGCGACGGTGCGCCGCCGCCTCGCTTGCCTGCGCGCCTTCTTCCGCCACGCCGCCGAGGCGGGTCTTGGGCCCGACCCCTTCGCCGCCTGGCGGCCGCGGCTCGCCCGCCCGCAGCGGCTGCCGCGGGCGCTGTCCCGCGGCGAGGTCGCGGTCCTGCTCTCCGGCCGCGGCGCGGCGGCCGCCGACGCGACGCTCGCGACCGCGGTGCGGCTGATGCTTGCCACCGGCCTTCGGGTCGGCGAGCTGTGCCGGCTTTGCCGCGAGGACGCCTCGCCGGACGGCGGCGTGCTCCGCATCCGCGGCAAGGGCGCCCGCGACCGCGTCGCCTACGTCGCCGACGCGCGGCTGCGCCGCGAGCTCGCGGCGATGGCCGGCCGCGGACGCCGGGAGCCCGGCGCCGCCGACCTGCGCCTGTTCGTCAACCGCCACGGCCTGCCGCTGCGGCCGCAATCGGTGCGCGCCAAGCTCCGCCGGCAGGCCGCGGCGAGCGGCCTTGCCCGCCGGATCACGCCGCACATGCTGCGCCACACCGCCGCGACGCTCCTGATCGAGACCGGCGTCGACATCCGCTTCGTCCAGCGCCTGCTCGGCCACGCCAGCATCGCCACGACCGAACTCTACACCCACGTCACCGACGAAGCGCTGCGGGCGACGCTGGAGCGGGCGGACGTGCTTGGGGGAATACGCCCGCGCTGAGCCAAGCGACACCGCCGACGGGACGGTGAGCATAACTCCGGATTATCGATGCCCGCCGGCAAGAAGGAGTGCCAGCCATCGATTCTTCGTTCGTTCGAGAAACGGGTTCTGAAGCGCATTTTCCGGAAGCTGCTGCAATCGGGTGAGTTCGCTATCGTGCTCGAGCGCGAGGAGCTGCCTCAAGATCAAAATACCAAGCTGATAAACCTGGGCTTCCGAACCTGTATCGTACGCTTCAAATTCTGATCAAGCCGGACAGAATGCTCGGGCAATCCGGTCAAGGCGCGGATCTGCTGGAAACGCGTGTCTGGGATGCCCTGTCTGATCGG
>DAINQO010000014.1:19023-31244 GCA_036742625.1 Microvirga sp. | reverse complement strand
GCGGCGTCCGCGACGTGCAACTGATCGATCAGGAAGGGCAAAACAAGGGCGTGGTGCCCTATTTCGATGCCCTGAAGCTCGCCGAGGAGGCCGGCCTCGACCTCGTCGAGATCGCACCGAACTCGGTTCCCCCGGTCTGCAAGATCCTCGATTACGGCAGGTTCCGCTTCAACGAGCAGAAGAAGCAGGCCGAGGCGCGCAAGAAGCAGAAGACCGTCGAGGTCAAGGAGATCAAGCTCCGGCCGAGCATCGACAAGCACGATTACGACGTGAAGATGAAGGCCGTGCAGCGGTTCTTCGAGGAAGGCGACAAGGTCAAGGTGACGCTGCGCTTCCGCGGCCGCGAGATGGCGCATACCGAGCTCGGGGTGAGGCTGCTCGAGAAGGTCAAGGCCGAGACCGCCACCATCGCCAAGGTCGAGAGCGAGCCGCAGATGGAAGGCCGCCAGATGATCATGATCCTGGCGCCGCGCTAGGTCTGCGCGCGCATGAGTTCAGGGCCGCCTGAGGGCGGCCTTTTGTGTTTGCCGCGGCGCCCATCAGCGCCCCTTCAGCCAGCCGGGATCGAACATGCAGCCCACCGCCGAAACCCTCCGCCGCGAGCTCGCCGCCGCCTTCCGCCTCGCCGCGAGACATCAGTTCAACGAGGGCGTCTGCAACCACTTCTCGGTGGCGCTGCCGGGCCGTGAGGAGCGCTACCTGATCAATCCCTACGGCATCCACTGGTGCGAGATGCGGCCGTCCGACCTCCTGATGATCGACGGCGCCGGGCAGGTGCTGGAAGGGGAAGGCGAGGTCGAGGCGACGGCGCGCAACATCCACGTCGCCGGCCACCGGGCGAACCCGCGTCACAAGGCGATCTTCCACGTCCACATGCCCTACGCCACGAGCCTGACCATGATCGAGGGCGGGCGGCTCGAGATGGCGCACCAGACCGCGGCGCGCTTCTACGGCCGCGTCGCCTACCAGGGCTTCGGCGGCGTCGCCCTGGACGAGGCCGAGGGCGAGCGCATCGCGAAGGCCCAGAAGGACAACCCGCACGCCGACGTGATCTTCCTGGAGCACCACGGGGTCACCATCGGCGCGCCGTCGGTCGCGCTCGCCTTCGACGAGCTCTATTACCTCGAGCGCGCCTGCCGCCAGCAGGTCCTCGCCATGTCGACCGGCCGGCCGCTCAAGCTCATTCCCGATGACGCGTTGCGCGAGACGGCCCGGCAGTACATGCAGGTCATCGAATTCCAGGCCGAGAAGCACTTCGAGGCGCTGATGCGGGTGGAGGGGCTTTAGTCTAGACCAGGGGCGTCGAAACCGCCGGGTAACGCGTCACCGCGCTGGCCACCTTCCTGACAGCCACGAAAGGCGCCCGCAGGAGTTCCTCGAAGACACGTATCGTGAAGCGGTGCGCATTTACGACGATGCGATCACGGCGGCCCAGGCCTGTCTGGAGTGCCATGCTCGCGGATCCTCTCAATAATCCGCAGATGCCCGAATGGCGCCGTGGACAGGTCGCTCGGGTGCACGGGCGTGCTACCTGATTGATGAAAGACTGAAGTTCAAACGACCCCGCTACCAACAAGGGGGAGGAAGGAGCAACCCGGCCAGCAAATGCGTGAATGCCGCAGCCCTCCGCGAGAGGGATTTCAGCGCGCCGCCTGGATCGCCGCCCAGACCGCCTGCGGGGTCGCCGGCATGTCGACGTGCGTGACGCCGATCTCACGCAGCGCGTCGGCGAGCGCGTTCATCACGGCCGGCAGCGAGCCGGCGCAGCCGGCTTCGCCGCAGCCCTTGGCGCCGAGCGGGTTCGTCGTCGCCGGCACGGGGCGGCTCTCGAACGCGAAGAACGGCGCGTCGGCGGCCCGCGGCAGCTGGTAGTCCATGTAGGAGCCGGTCACGAGCTGGCCGGCGTCGTCGTAGACGGTGCGCTCCATCAGGGCCTGGCCGATGCCCTGCACGACGCCGCCGTGCAGCTGGCCCTCGACGAGGAGCGGATTGATGATCGTGCCGAAGTCGTTGACCATGACGTAGCGCACGACCGCGGTGACGCCGGTCTCGGGATCGACCTCGACCTCGGCGACGTGGCAGCCGTTGGGATAGGCCGAGGGCGCGCTCTCGAACACGGTGCGCACGTCGAGTGTCCGCGGCACGCCCTCGGGCAGCGTCTCGCCGGCGGCGAGGCGCTCCGCCAGCTCCATGACGCCGATGCCGCGGTCGGTGCCGGCGATGGTGAAGCGCCCGCGCGAAAACTCGACGTCGGCGACGCCGGCCTCGAGCATGTGGGCGGCGATCTCGCGGCCGCGCTCGATCACCTCGGCGCCAGCCTTCACGATCGCGGCGCCGCTCGCCATGATCGACTTCGAGCCGCCGGTGCCGCCGCCGGCGATGAGCTCGTCGGAATCGCCCTGCAGCAGCCGGATGCGCTCGAACGGGATGCCGAGCCGCTCCGACAGCACCTGCGCGAACGGCGTCGCGTGCCCTTGCCCGTAGTCGAGCGTGCCGGTGATGATCGTCACCGTCCCGTCGGCCTCGAAGCGGATGCCGCCCATCTCGTTCATCGGCGGCGCCGTGACCTCGAGATACTGGCCGATGCCGATGCCGCGGAGCTTGCCGCGGGCGCGGCTCTCGGCGCGCCGGTCGGCGAAGCCGGCCCAGTCGGCGGCCGCGACGGCGCGCTCGAGGAGCGGCGTGAACTCGCCCGAATCGTAGGTGTTGTCGGACGCCGCCCGGTAGGGCATCGCGTCGGCCGGGATGTGGTTGCGGCGGCGGAGCTCGACGCGATCGATGCCGGTCTCGGCGGCGGCGGCCTCGACGAGGCGCTCCATGATGTAGTTGCCCTCGGGGCGCCCGGCGCCGCGATAGGCGCCGATCGGCGTCGTGTTGGTGAAGACGCATTGGATCGAGACGTCGATCGCCGGCGTCGCGTAGACGCCGGGCAGGTTCTTGGCGACGTTGACCGAGGACGGCAGCGGCATCACCTGGGAGAGATAGGCGCCGAGATCGCCGTAGCCGGAGACGCGCACGGCGAGGAAGCGGCCGTCCTTGTCGAGCGCCAGCGCCGCCTCGAGCGCATGGCCGCGGCCGTGGTGGTCGGAGACGAAGCTCTCGGAGCGCTGGTCGGTCCACCGCACCGGCCGGCCGAGCGCCTTCGCGGCATGGAGGAGCGCGACATATTCGGGATAGACCGGCGCCTTCATGCCGAACGAGCCGCCGACGTTCGGCGTCAGGACGCGCACCTTCTCCTTGGCGACGCCGAGGATGTGCGCGGCAATCGCGCCGCGCATCCCGAAGGCGCCCTGCGAGCCGACATGGATGGTGTGCCGGTCGCTTAGCGGCTCGTATTCGGCGACCGCGGCGCGCGGCTCGAGCGGGCTCACAACGAGGCGGTTGTTCGAGAGCTTGAGCCGCGTCACGTGCGCCGCCGCCGCGAAGGCGGCGTCGACCTTGGCGGCGTCGCCGAAATGGTAGTCGAGGACGACGTTCGAGGCGAGCTCGTCGTGGAGGAGCGGCGCGCCGGTCGCCGCCGCCTGGCGCGGGTCGGTGACCGCGGGCAGCTCCTCGATCGCGATCGCCACCGCCTCGGCGGCGTCGCGCGCTTGCGCCGCCGTCTCGGCGACGACGCAGGCGACCGGCTGGCCGACATAGCGCACGCGGTCGCTCGGCAGCGCCGGGTGCGGCGGCTTCGTCATCGCCGTGCCGTCGCGGTTCTTGAACTCGAACACCGCCTGCATCGGCCCGAGCCCGGCCGCCGCGAGATCGACGCCGGTGTAGACCGCGAGCACGCCCGGCATGGAGCGGGCGGTCTCGACCTCCATGCCCTGGATGCGGCCGTGCGCATACGGGCTGCGGACGAAGACGGCGTAAGCCTCGCCATCGAGGTGCACATCGTCCGAGTAGCGCCCCTCGCCGCGCACGAGCTTCGGATCCTCCTTGCGGGGGACCGGCTGGCCGATGCCGAACTTCATCAGGGAAAGATCGGAGGGGCGGCTCTGGTCGTTCATGAACGCTCTCGGGCAGGGTGGCTTTCGAGCCCTGTAGCAGACCGGGGCCGCCGGAGGCCAGCAAGCGCCGGAGCCGGCGCGGCAGCCCTGAACTGCGCGCATGACGGCGCGCGCGGCCCGCCGGGTGACAAGTCCGCTGGCTATGCCAGATTAGCCGGCTCGAAAGGCCGGAGCGGTGTCCGGCCCCGACGGGAGGAAACCATGAAGAACGATCGCAGGACCTTCCTCAAGACCGCGGCGCTTGTCGGCGCTGCGGCGACATCGGGCCTTAGCGGCCTTCCGACGCCGGCCGCGGCCCGGACCGGCGGAGCGCGCGCCGGCACGCAGGAGCTGCCGAAGGGCATGACCTTCGCGACGCTCCGCCAGGGCAGCGAATACGGCCTCGGCATCCGCACCGAGCGCGGCGTCCTCGACGTCGTCAAGGCCGAATCGGAGCTGAGCGAAGGCGCGCCGACGACCATCAACGCCGTGCTCGAGAGCGAGGGCGACATGGCGGCGCTCACCCGGCTCATCGACAAGGCGCGGATGGCGGGTGGTGAGCGCTTCTTCGTGCCGGAGAACGCGGCCGAGTTCGGCCCCTGCGTGACCGATCCCGAGAAGATCATCTGCATCGGCCTGAACTACCGCAAGCACGCGGCCGAGACCGGCAACCCGGTGCCGCCGGTGCCGATCCTCTTCAACAAGTTCAACTCGGCGCTGAACCATCATGGCGGCACGATCGCCGTCTCGAAGGAGCCGGCCGAGAAGTTCGACTACGAGGCCGAGCTCGTCATCGTCATCGGCCGGGAGGCGCGCAACGTCAGCGAGGAGGACGCGCCGAACTACATCTTCGGCTACGCCACCGGCAACGACTTCACGGCGCGCGACCTCCAGAGCCGCACGAGCCAGTGGATGATCGGCAAGTCCGGCGACGGCTGGGCGCCGCTCGGCCCCTGGCTCGTCACCGCCGACCAGGTCGACGGCGACAATCTCAAGATCGAGCTGAAGGTCAACGGTGAGACGCGGCAGTCCTCCAACACCTCGGACATGGTGTTCGGCTGCAAGAAGCTCGTCAGCTACATCTCGAAACACATGACCTTGAAGCCCGGCGACATCATCTTCACCGGCACGCCGGAGGGGGTGATCTCGGGAATGCCGAAGGACAAGCAGGTCTGGCTCAAAGCCGGCGACAAGGTCACGACCTCGATCGAGAAGCTGGGGGAGCTATACTTCCAGCTCACCTAGCCGCCTCGCCCGGTTGCGGGGCCGGATTCACACCTCTCGCTCCTCCCTCCCCCCCGCTCGGCGAAGCCGAGTGGCGGGGAGGGGGTAGGGGTGGGGGGTGGTTGGGCGAGGCGAGAGGGCGACGAGAACGACGCGGCGGTTGGGCCAGGGCAGCCATCGACAGCCGCGCCTTGTCGTCGACGAAGCGCCTTGGGGAAGCGCCCCCCACCCCGCTCGGGCCTTCGCCCCGAGTCGGCCCTCCAGGCCACTCGCTTCGCGAGCGGGGGGAGGGAGGAGGTGCCGCCGGCCTTTCAAGTCCGCTGTACGCGCCCATATAGGCGGCTGCCGTCGATTGAAAGGGAAACGGTCGCCGATGCAGGATCTCCTCGCGCTCGCGGTCGACCCGGCCGCCTGGGCCGCCCTCGTCACCCTCATCGTCATGGAGGTCGTGCTCGGGATCGACAACCTGATCTTCATCTCGATCCTGACGAACAAGCTGCCCGCCGAGCAGCAGGCGAAGGCGCGCCGGATCGGCATCGGCCTCGCGCTCGTCCTGCGCCTCGCGCTCCTGGGCACCATCGCCTTCATCGTCCAGCTGACCCAGCCGCTGTTCACGGCCTTCGGGCACGGCTTCTCCTGGCGCGACCTGATCCTGATCGGCGGCGGGCTGTTCCTGGTCTGGAAGGCGACGAAGGAGATCCACCACAACGTCGATCCGGATCCCGAGGGCGACATGTTCGACGGCCGCGCCGCGACGATCGGCTTCGGCGCCGCGATCGTTCAGATCATCCTGCTCGACATTGTCTTCTCGCTCGACAGCATCATCACCGCCGTCGGCATGACCGACGACCTGCCGATCATGGTCATCGCCGTGCTCGTCGCGGTGACGCTGATGCTCGTCGCGGCGACGCCGATCGCAGGCTTCATCGAGCGCAACCCGACCGTCGTGATGCTGGCGCTCGCCTTCCTGCTGGTGATCGGCATGGCACTCATCGCCGACGGCTTCGGGGTGCACGTGCCGAAGGGCTACATCTACGCCGCGATGACGTTCTCGGCCCTGGTCGAGGGGCTGAACCTCCTGTCGCGCCGGGCGCGGCGGGGGCGGGCGCGCGAACCCGCCCCCGAACCCGCCCCACTGGCCGAGCAAAGCCCGGCCGCCGAGCCGATCAGTCGACGATCGCCTGGTAGGTGAGGGCGCGCAGCATCCGGCGATAATAGGGCCGGCTCGGACCGGGCGCCTGCGTCATCAGCACGCCGACGAGCTGCTCCTTCGGGTCGATCCAGAAATACGTCCCGGCATAGCCCGCCCAGGTGAACTCGCCCGGCGAGCCGTGCACGCCAGATACCCCCTGCTCCTTGCGGACGGCGAAACCCAATCCGAAGCTGTAGCCCTGCACGCCGAGGAGCTGCTCGCCGGGCTGCACCGTCTGCCGGATCGCCGGCGGCAGATGATCCGACGCCATCAGCGCGACCGTCGTGCGGCTCAGGATCCGCGCGCCGTCGAGCTCGCCGCCGTTGAGCAGCATCTGGCTGAAGCGCAGGTAATCGGCCGCGGTCGAAACGGCGCCGGCGCCGCCTGAGTCGTTCTTCGGCGGCTTCGAGACGTCGATCAGCTTGTTCGGCGCGCCGCTCGCGGGATCGACGGCGAAGGGCTGCGACAGCCGCGCCATCCTGTCGGCCGGGACCGAGAAGCCGGTGTCGGTCATCTTCAGCGGCTTGAACAGCCGCTCGTCGAGGAACTCGGACAGGCGCTTGCCCGACGCCTTCTCGACGACGCGCCCGAGCACGTCGACCGCAAGGCTGTATTCCCAGGTCGTGCCCGGCTGGTAGGCGAGCGGCGTCTCGGCGATCTTGGCGGTGAACTCGTCGGGCGTCAGCTCGATCGAGAAGTAGTCGGCGCCGGGCGTGAACAGGCCGGCGTTCGTGTAGGCCGCCTTGACCCGCGCATTGCCGGTGATCTCGCCATAGGCGAGCCCGGCGGTGTGGCGAAGCAGGTCCTGGATCGTCGGCTGGCGGTCCGCTGGCACGAGCCCATAGGTCAGCTGGCCCATGCCGTCGCTGCGCGGCGTGCTGACCTGCACGTTCTTGAACTCGGGCAGGAACTTCGCCACCGGATCGGTGAGCTGGACCTTGCCGTCCTCGACGAGGATCATGGCGCCGACGGAGGCGAGCGCCTTGGTCATCGAGTAGATGCGGAAGATCGAGTCCTTCGCCATCGTCCGCTCGGCGCTCTTGTCCTGCGCCCCGAAGGCCTCGTGATAGGCGACCTTGCCCTTGCGGGCGATCATGACGACCGCGCCGGGGATCTTCTGGTCCTTGATCTCCTGGTTGAACACCTCCGCGATCTTCGCGAGGCGCTGCGAGGAGAGCCCCACCTCCTCGGGTTTCGCGGGCTGGAGCGACTGCGCCGAGGCGGCGACCGGCACGGACAGGAATGCGACGGCGCACAACAGCGCGCGCAGATTTCGTAGCATGGCGTTTCCTCCCTCTCTTGCGTGGCGAGAGGCGCAGGAGCCTAGGTCGAGCGGTCCGGCTGTCCAGACGCGAATGCGTGATCGCCGGCCGTCACGCCGCCTCGCGCTCGAGGAAGCGCTCGGCGTAGTGGCAGGCGACGAGGCGCGCGTCGAGAGGGCGCAACGGCGGGCGCTCGACGCGACAGCGGTCGGTCACGTAAGGGCAGCGGGTCGAGAACACGCAGCCCTTCGGCGGGTCGAGCGGCGATGGCAGCTCACCCTTGAGCACGATGCGCTTGCGCTTGACGCCGGTGATGCCCGGCGTCGAGGCGAGGAGAGCCTGGGTGTAGGGATGGAGCGGGCGCGCGAAGATACGCTCCTTTCCCCCCTGCTCGACGGCGTGGCCGAGATACATGACGAGAACGTCATGCGCGATGTGCCGCACGACGCCGAGGTCGTGCGAGATGAAGAGGTAGGCGAGCCCGAGCTCCTGCTGCAGGTCGGCCAGGAGGTTCAGCACCTGGGCCTGGATCGAGACGTCGAGCGCCGACACCGGCTCATCCGCGACGAGCAGCTTCGGCGACAGCATCAGCGCCCGCGCGATGGCGATGCGCTGGCGCTGGCCGCCGGAGAACATGTGCGGATAGCGGGCGTAGTACTCGGGGCGAAGCCCGACCTTCGCCATCATGGCGCGGGCGCGAGCGGTGCGCTCGGCCTTGGGCAGGTCGGTGTTGATGACGAGCGGCTCCTCGAGGATCGCGCCGACCTTCTTGCGCGGGTTGAGCGAGCCGTAGGGGTTCTGGAACACGAGCTGGACGGTGCGGCGCAGGCGCTTCTTCTCGCCGGCGGGCGGGTTGACGGCGTCGAGGCCGTCGAGGGTGAGGGTGCCCGACGTCGGCGGCTCGATCAGGGTCACGATGCGGGCGAGCGTGGACTTGCCGCAGCCGGATTCGCCGACGACCGCGAGCGTGCGCCCGGGCTCGACCGCGAAGGACACGCCGCTGACCGCGTAGAGCCGCGCCGGCTCGCGGAAAAGGCCGCGCCGGATCGGATAGACCTGGACGAGGTCGCGGGCCTCGACGACAGGCGCGCTCACGACGCCATCTCCGCGCCGACGCGGTGATCTGCCGCGATGGCGCGCTCGCGCTCGGGATCGCCGAGCGGGTAATGGCAGCGGATCTGGCCGCCCATCCAGGAGCGAAGCTCCGGGCGCACGCGGCGGGAGTGCTCGGTCGCGTAGGCGCAGCGCGGGCTGAAGAGACAGCCCTGCGGCCGGTCGAACAGGCCCGGCACGACGCCGGGAATGGTCGCGAGGCGATGATCGCCGACGCTGCGCTCCGGCAGCGCCGCAAGCAGCGCCGCCGTGTAGGGGTGCTGCGGCGCCTCGAACAGGGAGGCGGCGTCACGCTCCTCCATGATCTGGCCGGCATACATCACCATGACGCGCTGGGCGGTCTCGGCGACGACGCCCATGTTGTGGGTGATGAGCACGAGCGCCATGCCGCGCTCGCGCTGCAGCGACAGCAGGAGGTCGAGGATCTGGGCCTGGATGGTGACGTCGAGCGCCGTCGTCGGCTCGTCGGCGATGAGGAGCTTCGGGTTGCAGGCGATCGCCATGGCGATCATGACGCGCTGGTTCATGCCGCCCGAGAGCTGGTGCGGGTAGGCCTTGAGGCGCCCCTCCGGCGCCGGGATGCCGACCTGCTCGAGGAGCTCGATGGCGCGCCGGCGCGCCGCCTTGCCGTCCATGCCTTCGTGCAGCCGGAGCGTCTCGGTGAGCTGGAACTCGATCGTGAAGCACGGGTTCAGGCTCGTCGTCGGCTCCTGGAAGATCATGGCGACGTCCTTGCCGGTCAGCTGACGCCGCTCGCCATCGGAGATGTCGAGGAGGTCGCGGCCCGCGAAGGCGAGGCGGTCGGCCCGGACGCGGCCCGGATAGGCGACAAGGCCCATCAGCGCCAGCATGGTGACGCTCTTGCCCGAGCCGGATTCGCCGACGACGCCGAGGATCTCGCCCTCGTCGAGGGTAAGGCTCACGCCGTCGACGGCGCGCAGTACCCCGCTCGAGGTCGGGAACTCGACGGAGAGGTTTTGGATCTCGAGGAGGGGCATGGGATCTCTGGTCGAGCCGGGAGGGCTGATGGCGCTATCCGGCGGCTTCCGGCAACCTCACGCTGCTTTCGTGCGCTTGCCGGCGTTCTCCGAGCCGGCAGGCACCGACACGTAACCCTCGACCCAGTGATCCTGGCCAACCTCATAAGGGTCGATCGCGAAACACTCCGGGTTGTCTCTGAACCCGGGAGCCGCGCTCAGCCGCTTGCGGGCGGCGATCGCATCCTGCTCCGTTCTGTAGACGCCGATCAACTTGACGTCGCTCGAACCGTCGTCGAGCTCGTGCAGGTGCTGAAGAACGTAGACTTTCATCGGGGCGCCCTCATCGTGAACGATCGCCGAATTTCCTGAGCTTACTGTGTTCCGATCCCGGACCCGTGGCAAACCGGCCTTTGCCATACCGCTCCGTCATGAGCCGGTCCGCGAAAGCTCGTCCGCTTTCGTCGGGCTGGGGCTTCTGACCGGCCGCCCAGGACGGAACATCATCGGCTTTCTCCTTCCCGCTTCGCCTGACCATCGGGACCCGTCACGGATCTCAGCGCTTCAGCTTCGGATCGAACGCATCCCGCAGCCCGTCGCCGAGGAGATTGAACGCCAGCACGGTGATCAGGATGGCGAGGCCCGGGAGGGTGACGACCCACCAGGCGCGCAGCACGAACTCGCGCGCGTCGGCGAGCATCGTGCCCCATTCCGGCGCCGGCGGCTGCGCGCCGAGCCCGAGGAAGCCGAGCGCCGCCGCGTCGAGGATCGCGGTCGAGACGCCGAGCGAGGCCTGCACGATCAGCGGCGCGGTGCAGTTCGGCAGCACCTCCTTGAACATCAGCCGCAGCGTGCCGGCGCCGCTGACCCGGGCCGCGGTGACGTAGTCCTTCGAGGTCTCGGCGATGACGGCGGCACGGGTGATGCGCACGTAGTGCGGCAGGATGACGAGCGCGACGGCGAGCATCGCGTTCATGATGCCCGGCCCGAGGATCGCGACGATGACGATCGCGAGCAGCAGGCTCGGCAGCGTCAGGATGATGTCCATGGCGCGCATGATCGCGATCTCGGTCACGCCCTTGGCGAAGCCGGCGACGAGCCCGAGCACGATTCCGACCGCGATCGACAGCGCCACGACCGCGATGCCGATGACGAGCGACAGGCGCGCGCCGTGGATCAGGCGCGAGAGGATGTCGCGCCCGATCGCATCGGTGCCGAGGGGGTAGGTCAGCGAGCCGCCCTCCTGCCAGAACGGCGGCCGCAGGAAGGCGGAGCTGTCGGTGAGCACCGGCGAGTGCGGCGCGATCACGTCGGCGAGGAGCGCCGTCAGCATCACGGCGACGATGATGACGAGCCCGGCGACGGCGCCGCGGTTTGCCGAGAAATAGCTCCAGAACTCGCGGATCGGATGCGGCGGGGTGGCGGTCGGCGCGACCGCCGCGGGAGCTTCGAGGACCTCGGCCGTCATCGGGTGTGCCTGATGCGCGGGTTGATCAGGCCGTAGGTGAGGTCGACGATCAGGTTCACGGTCATGACCACGGCGCCGATCAGGAGCGTGCCGCCCTGCAGCACCGGGTAGTCGCGGCGGTTGATCGCCTCGATCAGCCACTTGCCGACGCCCGGCCAGGAGAAGATCGTCTCGGTCAGGATGGCGCCGGTGAACAGCACGCCGACCTGGAGGCCGATCACCGTCACGACCGGGATCAGCGCGTTGCGCAGCGCGTGGACGGCGATCACCCGCAGCGGCGAGAGCCCCTTGGCGCGGGCGGTGCGGATGTAGTCCTCACCCAGCACCTCGAGCATCGCCGAGCGGGTCATGCGGGCGATGACGGCGAGCGGCACGGTGCCGAGCACGATCGTCGGCAGGACGAGATGCGCGAGCGCCGAGCGGAAGGCGCCCTTGTCGTCGGACAGCAGGCTGTCGATGAGCAGGAACCCGGTCACCGGCTCGACATAGTACTGCACCGAGATGCGGCCCGAAACCGGCGTCCAGCCAAGCTGGACCGAGAACAGCAGGATGAGGAGGAGCCCCCACCAGAAGATCGGCATGGAATAGCCGGTGAGCGACACGCCCATGACGCCGTGGTCGAAGATCGAGTTGCGGCGTACCGCGGCGAGGATGCCGGCCGGCAGGCCGAGGATGAGGGCGAAGAGGATCGCGCAGATCGCGAGCTCGATCGTCGCCGGAAAGAGCGACGCGAACTCGGACAGGACCGACTCGCTCGTGATGATGGATTTGCCGAGGTCGCCGTGCAGGAGCCGCGAGACGTAGATGCCGTATTGCACCAGCACCGGCTGGTCGAAGCCGTAGGCCTTGCGCAGCATCTCGTGCCGCGCCGGGTCCATCCCGCGCTCGCCCGCCATGGTCTCGATCGGGTCGCCGGGAACAAGCCGGATCAGGAAAAACGCCAAGAGCGTGATCCCGATGAAGGTCGGGATGACGAGGCTGACCCGGGTCAGGATGAAGCGGAGCATCGCG
>DAINQO010000014.1:0-18923 GCA_036742625.1 Microvirga sp. | reverse complement strand
GATGAAGGTCGGGATGACGAGGCTGACCCGGGTCAGGATGAAGCGGAGCATCGCGGAAGGATTACGCCAACCGGCGCGGCACAACAATCGTGTGGCGGATAGAGCCGCTCGACGAGATCGGCCCAGCCCGGGTCGGCAGGCTCGGTCAGGTCCACGCCGGGCGCGGTCCTGCCCAGTCCCGCGAGCGCGCCGAAGAGAGGGTGCGGCCTTGGCTTCCCGACGAGGCTTGGCCAGCGCAGCGCAAACCGCACGACGATGGCCCGCGACGCCAGAGCCGGGATGAAGCCGCGGCGCGTCAGGGCGTTACGGCTCTTGAGGCGGCCTGCAGAGTCCGTCGGACGCATGGAAGCTTCGTGTTTCGGCGGCCAAAAAAGAAGGGGCCCGACCGGGCCCCCTCTCAAATTCCCAGGACCGGGCGCTACTGCTTGATATCCACTCCATAGAACGTGTGGCGCCCGAACGGCGAGAGCTTGAAGTCCACGACCTCCTTGCGCACCGGCTTGAGCTGCACCGCATGGGCGATCGTGAACCACGGCGCCTGCTCCTTGAAGACGACCTGCGCCTTTCGGTAGAGCTCGGTGCGTTCCTTCTGGTCGCTCGTGACCTTCGCCTTCGTGACGAGGTCGTCGAACGCCTTGTCGCACCACTTCGCGGTGTTGCCGCCGCCGGGCTTCGCGGCGTCGCAGCCCAGAAGCGTGTGCAGGAAGTTGTCCGGATCGCCGTTGTCGCCGGTCCAGCCGAGCATGCCGGTCTGATGCTCGCCCGCCTGCAGGCGCTTCCTGTACTCGCCCCACTCGAAGCTCTTGATCTCGGCCTTGACGCCGATCTTGGCGAGGTCGGCCTGCATCAGCTCGGCGATGCGCCGGGCGTTCGGATTGTAGGGGCGCTGCACCGGCATCGCCCAGATGTCGGTCTCCATCCCGTTCGGGAAGCCGGCCTCGGCGAGGAGCTTCTTCGCGCCTTCCGGATCGAACGGGTCGTCCTTGACGTCGTCGTTGTAGGACCACATCGAGGGCGGGATCGGGTTCTTGGCCGCGATGCCGGTCGAGAGGTAGACGGCGTCGATGATCGCCTTCTTGTTGATCGCCATGTTGAAGGCCTTGCGGACGCGCAGATCGTCGAAGGGCTTCTTCTGGGTGTTGTAGGCGAGATAGCCGATGTTGAGGCCCGGCTGCTCGAGCACCTGGACGTTCGGATCCTTGCGGATCGCGTCGAGGTCGGCGGGCGTCGGGTAGGGCATCAGATGGCATTCGCCCTTCTGGACCTTGGCCCAGCGCACCGACGCATCCGGCGTGATCGAGAAGACGAGATCGTCGATCTTCGCCTTGCCGCCCCAGAACTCGGGGAAGGCCTTGTAGCGGATGACCGCGTCCTTCTGGTACTGCACGAGGTAGAACGGCCCGGTGCCGATCGGCTCCTGGTCGATCTTCTCAGGGGTGCCGGCCTTCAGCATCGCGTCGGCGTATTCCTTCGACTGGATGCCGGCGTACTCCATCGCGAAGTCGGACAGGAACGGTGCCTCGGGCTGGTTCAGCGTCATCTTGATCGTGTAGTCGTCGATCTTCTCGACCGACTTCAACAGCTTGGGCATCCCCATGTCGTTGAAATAGGTGTGGTTCTGGCTCGTGACCTTGAAGAAGGGATGATCCTCCTTCCACTGCCGCTCGATCGCGAAGATCACGTCGTCGGCGTTGAAATCGCGGGTCGGCTTGAAGTTGCGGTTGGTGCTGTGCCACTTCACGCCCTTGCGGAGGTGGAAGATGTAGGCCTTGCCGTCGTCGGCGATTTCCCACTTCTCGGCGAGGCCCGGTACCACGTTGGTCGTGCCGCGCTCGAAGTCTACGAGCCGGCTGTAGATCTGGCTGTTGGCGTCGAACGAGGTGCCGGTGGTGTTGATCGCCGGATAGAAGTTCTCCGGGCTGCCTTCCGAGCAGTAGACGAGCGTCTTGGCGGAGGTTCCGGCGGCCGCGACGAGGGCCGGGAGGCACACCGCTGCGAACAAGGCGGAGCGTTTCATGAAGGCTTCCTTCGGTGGGGCGTTTCTTGATCGCCGGAAGCTAGCGGCCGCCCCGCCGCTGTCAATGCAAGACACTCGGCAAGACGCGCGAGCGCCAGCCGGCGGACGTTTCGGGTCGACGAAGGCTCGGACTACGGGCCGCCGCGCTGCCTCAATGCAGCGTGTGGCGGTAGAAGGTCTCGTTCATCAGGCGCTGATGAAGCTCGGCGAGGCGCTTCACGTGCGGCTCGCGCTCCTGCCGATGAGCTTCCTCGAGCTGCCCTGCGAGCCGGTTCTTGACGCTGTCGGGGCCGGTCCAGAGCTCGAGCCGCTCGCGCTCGCCGTGGTAATGGGCGTCGATGTTGGCGAGAACCGCGAGCGCGTCTTGCAACGCCGGCTCGATGTCGTCGGCGTAGACGGGAGCGGTTTCGGCCAGGCGCTGAGCCTTCGCCACCTTGAGCATTGATGCCTCCCTCGTGCTTGAGCGGACCGTAGCAAGGACGGAGTGATTCCGGAATGCGGTTGTCTCGCGCTGCAGCATAAAACACTTGCCATGTATGTTGATTATAATCAATTGACATTCATCCAGGTGATTATTAGGTTTCCACAGCACGCCGGTCAAGCTGCGGCCTCGGGCTGAAGTCAGGCTCGCCGGCTCGGACGCGCGGCAAAGCGGCCAGGATCTTGCCATGTCGACGTCGATTGCGACCTTCGCGCCCCGGGCGCGGTTCAGCCTCGCGGTCCTCGGGGCCAGCAGCGGAGCGACGCTGTTTGCCGGCCTCGCACTCCTGCTCGGGGCGGCGGCGATCGGTCAGGCCATCAGCCCGCGCCAGGCGGCGCTCTATCTCCTCGGCGGGGCCCTCGGCCTTGTCCTCTATCACGCGGCGTTCGGCTTCACCTCGGCGTGGCGCGTCTTCATCGCCGACCGGCGCGGCGCGGGCCTGCGCGCCCAGATGGTCATGCTGGCGCTCGCCACGGCGCTGTTCTTCCCGGTGCTCGCCGCGGGGTCGCTGTTCGGCCAGCCGGTGCAGGGGATCGTCGCACCGATCGGCGTCTCGGTCGTGGTCGGCGCCTTCATCTTCGGCCTCGGCATGCAGCTCGGCGGCGGCTGCGCCTCCGGCACGCTCTATACGGTCGGGGGCGGCTCGACGCGGATGCTCCTGACGCTCGCCTTCTTCATCGTCGGCTCGACGCTTGGGGCGGCGCACTTCCATTGGTGGACCGACCTCCCGACCCTGCCCAAGACCTCGCTCGTGAAGCTGTGGGGGCCGTGGACGGCGCTCGCCCTCAGCCTCGTCCTGTTCGCCGCGATCGCGGCCGTAACCGTCGTGCTGGAGCGGCGGCGCCATGGGTCGCTCGAAGGCGACAAGCCGACGCCGCGCTCAGGGTTCGCGCGCTTCGCCTGCGGTCCCTGGCCGCTCGTCGCCGGCGCGGTCGCGCTCGCGATCGGCAACTTCGCGACGCTCGCTCTTTCCGGCCGGCCCTGGGGCATCACCTCGGCCTTCGCGCTCTGGGGATCGAAGATTTCGGACGGGATCGGCATCGAGGCCTGGAGCTGGCCCTACTGGTCGACGCCCGAGCGTCTCGCCGAGCTCGAGGGCAGCGTCTTCAACGACGTCACCTCGGTAATGGATTTCGGCATCATCGCCGGCGCGCTCCTTGCCGCCGGGCTCGCCGGACGCTTCGCCCCGGCCTGGCGGATTCCGCTGCGCTCGGCGCTTGCGGCGGTGCTCGGCGGGCTCCTGCTCGGCTACGGCGCCCGGCTCGCCTATGGCTGCAACATCGGCGCCTATTTCTCCGGCATCGCCTCCGGCAGCGTCCACGGCTGGGTCTGGCTCGTCTTCGCCTTTAGCGGCAACGTGATCGGCACCTATCTCCGCCCGCTCTTCGGCCTCGAGGTCGAGCGCACCCCGAAGCTCACTGGCTGCTGAGCCCCCTCTTCAGCAGCCCTCGGCCGGCGCTCCCCCCGCGCCGGCTTCTTTTTGCCCTTCACGCCCTCTGAACCTTTCCTCCCTACCCTAACGACCGACGCGGGAGCCGGACGAGGGTGGGATGATGCTGCAATCTGCTTATGCGGGCGGCATGGACGAGGGGCGCGTGCCCTGGGTCGACACCGCCAAGGGCCTCTGCATCATCCTCGTCGTGATGATGCATGCGACGCTCGGCGTCGGCGAGGCGATGGGCGGCGAGGGCTTCATGCACCAGGTCGTCGCTTTCGCGCGGCCCTTCCGCATGCCCGACTTCTTCCTCGTCTCGGGCCTGTTCCTGTCGCGCGTCATCGACCGCGACTGGAAGGCTTATGCCGACCGGCGCGTCGTGCATTTCCTCTACTTCTACCTGCTCTGGCTCGTGATCCAGTCGGCGCTGAAATACGGCCAGGTCTCCGGCGGCACGCCGACGGGCTTCGTCCATCACCTCGCGCTATCGCTCGTCGAGCCGTTCGGGACGCTGTGGTTCGTCTACCTCCTCGCCGTGTTCTCGGTCGCGACCAAGCTCCTGCGCGGCGTGCCGCCCGTCATCCTGCTCGCGCTCGCGGCGGCGTTGCAGGTCATCCCGGTGCACACGGGATGGACGCTGATCGACGAGTTCTGCGCCCGCTTCGTCTATTTCCTCGCCGGCTATTTCCTCGCCCCGGCGATCTTCCGCCTCGCCGAGGCGGCGGTGGCGCGCCCGGCGCTGAGCGCGGCGGGGCTCGCGGTCTGGGCGCTCGCGAACGGCGTCTTCGCCCTGTGCGTCTCGCCAGTCGAGGGCTATCCGACGCTGGCGAGCCTGCCGGTCGTGAGCCTGGCGCTCGGCGCGATCGGCGCCGTCGCGGTCGTGACGGTCGCGGCGCTCTTGACGCCGACCAGGCTCGCGACGCCCTTCCGCCATTGCGGCCGGCACTCGATCGCGATCTACCTCGCCTTCTTCCTGCCGATGGCGGCGACCCGGGCGGTGCTGTTGAAAAGCGGCGCGATCGACGATGTCGGGCTCGTCTCGGCGATCGTGACCGCGGTCGCGGTCGTCGCGCCGCTGATCCTCGAGCGGCTGGTGCGGGAAACCCCGCTCTCCTTCCTCTTCCGGCGCCCGGCAGCGTTCCACATCGCCCCGGCGCGGGCGCCGCGGCTGCAGCCGGCGGAGTGATGGATCACGCCTGAGCCATCATGAGCGTGTGATGGAACGGTGCCATGGAAATCCTTCCACGGCCCGTGGAAGGTCCGGGCCGCCGCAAGACGTGCCCGTCAGGTAATCGTGATGCCCTTGAAGAACTCGTCGATATGGGTGAGCGTCGCGTTCACCATGCGCCCGCGCTCGGCGAGGCTGCCCGAGAGCGTCGCGTGCTCGGCCGCGAGCTTGCACTCGTCGTTCATGCCGGCGAGCACCTCCCGGATCTGACCGTCGCCGCCCCGGTCGAGCGTGATCGCGAGCCGCGCCACCACGTTGGCGAGAATGATCTTGAGGGCGGCGATCTCGGCCTGAGCGTCGTCCATGGCAAAGTCCGGATGCGGAGCGGGCGCGAGCCTTAGCGGAAACGCCGCGCGGCCGGAAGTCGCCGCCGAGGCCCCCGGGCGTTGCCGCCCGCGGGCGCCGCGGTCATGCCGACGATGGCCCCGACTGCGGCGTTAGAGCGCGATGACGTCTCGTCGAGCCGTCATCCCGCTCTACCTCTTTGTTCGAGCATGATCTTTTTCCGAAAACCGGCAGCCACTTTTCGGGATCATGCTTTAGGTCGTGTAGTAGTTCTTCAGGAGGCAGCGGCGGTCGCCCGGCGAGATCGTGGTGTTGAGCCGGCTCGAGAAGCCGTTCTTGGTCCAGCGCTTCGGGATCTCGTAGATCATGACCGAGTTCTTGTCGAAGGCCTCGCCGCCGCAGGAGAAATCCTGCGTGAAGCGCTCGAAGATGTTCGAGTCCACCATGGCTTTCGACCAGCCGAACTGCTGCTTCAGCTCGCGGTAGACGACCGGCTTGTTCCAGACGATGCCCGATGCCGGATGGTGGTGCTCGTGCCGCAGGCCGAGGACGTGGCCGAACTCATGCAGGACGGGCCGGTGTTCCGTGTCGGCGAGATGCATGGTGGGCTGGTTTTTCGGGACCCCCAGGTTGTCGCGTCCGACCTTTGAGGAATAGCCCTTGTTCGGGTCGAACAGGATGCGGATCTGCGATGCGGCGCGGGGGCGCCCGAAGCGGAAGTGAACGCGCTCCCCCAGGGCCTTGTCGGTCCATTCGGAGGCGATGCGCTCGACCTTTCGCTGGTCCGATTTCGACCCGTTCATGAAGTGGACGTCGAGGGTGATCACGTCGCTCTTCGGGGTGGCGCCGTCCTCGACCCTCCATGCCTGCATGTCGTTGAAGCTCGCACCGGCAAGAGGGATGCCGCTCGGACCGATCCAGCCGAGCGGCGGCGCATGGGTCGCCCCGCAGATGAAGCTGCGCTCCTTGCGCCCCGCCGCCGCGGCCGGCCCCGCGTGCAGGAGACAGCACGCGCCGGCAATGAAATTGCGACGAGTCAACATGGGAAAAGCCTCGATGCTGATGCCGGGCTGCTCAAGCTGCAGGAAAATACCGCCGTCGGCAAATTTTTCGAAAGCGCACCGAGACGTCCGGAGCGGAATTCGGGTGGCGTGCGCGGCTCCCGATCGCCACATGACGGGGCCCGCCCGCGGTGGCGCCGGCGGCCCCGTTCGGCTATCTCCAGACCATGACCTCCGCGACCATGACCGCCGCGCCGAAGGGCGCGCCCGCGCCTTCCGCCCGCCCGCTGAAAGCCGGCGACCAGATCTTCCTGGTCGACGGCTCCTCCTTCGTCTTCCGCGCCTACTTCCAGTCGATGAACCAGGACCGGAAGTACAACGTGCGCCCGTCCGACGGGCTGCCGACCGGGGCGCTGCGCCTGTTCTGCACCAAGCTCTACCAGTTCATCCGCGAGGGCGCGGTCGGCATCAAGCCGACCCACCTCGCCATCATTTTCGACAAGACCGAGGACACCTTCCGCAAGGCGATCTACGCCGACTACAAGGCGAACCGCACCGATCCGCCGCCGGAGCTCGTGCCGCAGTTCCCGCTCATGCGCGAGGCCGTGAAGGCCTTCGGCCTGATCCCGATCGAGGAGCCGGGCTTCGAGGCCGACGACCTCATCGCGACCTATTCCTGCCGCGCCTCCGAGGCCGGCGCCCAGACGCTGATCGTGTCGGCCGACAAGGATTTGATGCAGCTCGTCCATGACGGCGTGACTTTCTACGACTTCGAATCCGGCATCCCGGGCAAGCCCGGCTACCGGCCCGAACGGCGGCTCGACCGCGCCGCCGTCATCGAGAAGTTCGGCGTGCCGCCGGAGCAGGTGCCGGACGTGCAGGCGCTCGTCGGCGATCCGACCGACAACGTGCCGGGCGTGCCCGGCGTCGGGCCGAAGGCCGCCGCGGCGCTGATCTCCGAGCTCGGCTCGCTCGAGGCGATCCTCGCCTACAAGGACCGGCCGGAAGAGCTTGATCAGGTGCTGCAGACGCGGCTCGCGGATCTCCAGCGCGAGATCGACGCGCTCGCGGGCGGGCAGCCCGTCAAGATCAACTCCGGCGGCCAGATCGCCGAGGTGCTGGCGCAGAAGTTCGGCATCGAGGACCTGCCCCTCGACAAGAAGGGCCGGCCGACCGCCGACGCCGAGACCCTCGAGCGGCTCGGCTGCGATCACCCGTTCTGCCGCACGCTGGTGCGGGCCCGCAACCTCTCCCGCGCCATCGGCGCGACGACCCGCAAGGTGCTGGAGAACGCCGAGCAGGCGCTCGTCTCGAAGCGGCTCGTCACCCTCGACTGCAATTCCCCGCTCGCCGTCCCGGCCGAGGACCTCGCCCTCGACCGCCTCGATCCGAAGCGCCTCGTCGCCTTCCTCAAGGCGCTCGAGCTGAACCAGCTCGTGCGCCGCATCGCCGAGGCCTACGCGGTCGACGTCGCCGAGGTCGAGCCCGATCCGCGGCTGCGGTCCGGCGCCGGCGGGATCACGTGGGACCAGGGGCAGTTCCAGGCGGCCGAGCGCGAGCCGGCACAGGGCGTCGGCGGGTCGGCCCGGGCCGGCACGAACGGGGCGGGTGCCGCTGTCGCCGCGGGCGAGGCGGCAGCCGTAATGGTGCCGGCGGCGCTTGCCGCCAGGCGGGCGACCGAGGTCGCCAAGATACCGTTCGACACCGAGGCGTATCGTTGCATCGCCTCGGTCGAGGAGCTCGACGCCGTCCTCGCCCGGGCGCGGGAAACCGGCATACTCTCCCTCGACACCGAGACCGATTCGCTCGATGCGAACCGGGCCGAGCTCGTCGGCCTGTCGCTTGCCCTCGCGCCGGGCGAGGCCTGCTACGTGCCGGTCGGGCACCGCGGCGAGGACAATCTTTTCGGCGGCGGGCTCGCGCCGGGCCAGCTCGCGGCCGGCGAGGTGATCGCGCGGCTCAAGCCCGTGCTCGAGGACCGCTCCGTCCTCAAGGTCGGCCACGACATCAAGTCCGACTGGGTGGTGCTGAAGCGCCACGGCATCGACGTCGCGCCCGTCGACGACACGCTCCTCATCTCCTACGTGCTCGACGCCGGCCGCTACGGCCTTGCCGGCCACGCCATGACCGAGCTCGCCGACCGCCACCTCGGGCACACGGCCATCGACCTCAAGGCGGTCGCCGGCACCGGCAAGGCCGCCGTCGGCTTCGACCGCGTGCCGGTCGGCAAGGCGACCTCGTATGCGGCCGAGAAGGCCGACGTGACGCTCCGGCTGTGGCTGCTCCTCAAGCCGCGCCTGACCGCCGAGCGGCGGGCCAAGGTCTACGACAGCCTCGAGCGCCCGCTCGTCGACGTCATCGCCCGCATGGAGATGCGCGGCATCGCCGTCGACCGGCAGATCCTGTCGCGGCTGTCGGGCGATTTCGCCCAGACGCTCGCCCGGCTCGAGGCCGAGATCCAGGAGATCGCCGGCGAGAAGTTCTCGCCCGGCTCGCCGAAGCAGATCGGCGACGTGCTGTTCGGCAAGATGGGCCTGCCCGGCGCCCGCAAGACCGCGACCGGGCAATGGGCGACCGGCGCGAACGTGCTCGAGGATCTGGCGGCGGAAGGGCACGCGCTGCCGAAGCTGCTGCTCGAATGGCGCCAGCTCGCGAAGCTGAAATCGACCTACACCGACTCGCTCCAGACCTACATGCATCCGCAGACCGGGCGGGTGCACACCTGCTATTCGCTCGCCGCGACGACGACCGGCCGGCTGTCCTCGTCGGAACCGAACCTGCAGAACATCCCGATCCGCACCGAGCCGGGGCGCAAGATCCGTGCCGCCTTCGTCGCCGAGCCCGGCAACAAGATCATCTCGGCCGACTACAGCCAGATCGAGCTGCGCGTGCTCGCTCACATCGCCGACATCCCGCAGCTCCGCCAGGCCTTCGCCGACGGCATCGACATCCACGCCGCCACCGCCTCGACGATGTTCGGCGTGCCTCTGACCGAGATGACGCCGGACCTGCGCCGCAGCGCCAAGACGATCAATTTCGGCATCATCTACGGCATGTCGGCGTTCGGCCTCGCCGAGCGGCTCGGCATCGACCGCTCCGAGGCCGGCGCCTTCATCAAGCAGTACTTCGAGCGCTTCCCCGGCATCCGCGACTACATCGAGGAGACGAAGCGCGCCTGCCGCGAGCGCGGCTACGTCAAGACGCTGTTCGGGCGCGTCTGCCACTATCCGGACATCGCGATCTCGAACCCCTCGCAGCGCGCCGCGGTCGAGCGCCAGGCGATCAACGCGCCGATCCAGGGCTCGGCCGCCGACATCATCCGCCGCGCCATGATCCGCATGGAAGGCGCGCTCGCCGAGCAGAAGCTGACCGCCCGCATGCTGCTGCAGGTCCATGACGAGCTCGTCTTCGAGGCCCCGGACGACGAGGTCGAGGCGACGCTGCCGGTGATCCGCAAGGTCATGGCCGAGGCGCCGCTGCCGGCCGTGAAGCTGTCGGTCCCGCTCGGCGTCGACGCCCGCGCCGCCGGGAATTGGGACGAGGCGCATTAGCCCGGGACGGCCGCCGCAGGCCCTCAGCCGCCTCCCGGCCTCCCCTTCGTCCCCGAGTTTCGCTTCGCCGTCTTCGTCCCGGAATTGCGCTTTGCCGCCTTCGCGCCTTTGCCGGCCCGCTTGGCACCTCGCGCACCGGCCTTGGCGCCCGCGAGCGCCGCGACCGTCGCCGGGTGCGGATCGGCTGCCGCAAGGGCCGTACCGGCCGCTGAATCGAACGGCAGGATGAAGGCCCGCCCGCCTGCCGAACCGCCGGGATCCGGAAGCCGCCCGGAAATCTGGTTCGGCGGCTTGCCGGCGATCACTTGCACGACGTCGGCGATCACCCGCGAAGCGAGCCGGTAGTACTGGTGACTGAAATGGGTCTCGCCGCCATCGCCCTGGGTCGCCGCGACATCGGAGCAATCGATCCGGGTCACGGCCTTCGGAAAGCTCGCGAGATTGCGCGGCCCGTGATGGCCCATCCGCGGGCGCCCGTTCACGATGTGGGCAATGCCGAGCGCCAGATCGCCGCCCGCGATGTAGGCCGTGGTGCGCCGCGCCAGGGCGAGCAGCGGGCGCAGCCGCGCCGGGTCCGACAGCGCGTCGTCGTCCTCGTCGGCGGCCATCAGCAGCGCGCCCTCGAAGGCGCGGGTCTGGATCAGGTCCGGATGCGAGCTCCCGATCGCCTGGACCGCGGCCCGGAACGCGAACGCGCCCATGGAGTGGCAGACGACGTGGATCGTCGGCCGCTGCGCTGCCGGCATCGCCTTGACGGTCGCGAGGAACTGCGCCAGCGCGTCGGCGATCGCCTGCCCCGACTTTTCGGCGTCGACGCGATCCGCCCGGTAGTCGTCGAGGTTGACCTTGCCGTTCGCCGGCCAGGTGAAGCAGAAGACGTTCGCGGCCTTGTAGGCCGAGGCGATCTGCGCCGCCCGGCGCATCGCGTCGAGGAAGGTCGAGGCGAAGCCCGGGAGCAGCACGAGCCCGAAGCTCGGCATCGCCGCCGCGGCGGTGGCGGTCGCGGTCTTCGCCGCGCTCTGCTCCTTGGCGAAGGCGATGATGCCGGTCGCAGGGGTTTGCCCGGCCGGCATGCCGGCGGCAGCCGCGACGGGGGCGCCGACATTGGCGACGAGCGGCGTCGTCGGCGGGTCGATGACGAGCGTGCCCGGCTGCGGCGACCAGCCCGTATCGGGCAGGTTCGACGTGCGGACGACATCGATCGAGCCGGTGACGTAGCGCTTCGGATCGTTGCCCTCGAAAACGTTTCCGAAGAGCGCGACCCCCGTAACGCGATTGCGGTTGGTGGCGAAGCGGACACGGATCTTCTGCATCGGCATGGCAAACACTCCGCTCGAAACGGAGCGATTGTGATCCCGCCCGCCGCAATTGCAAAGCTGCCCGCGCCGCGGCGGACTGGACTCGGCGCCGAGCCGGTGGGAAGACTGCCGTCCCTTCGCGAGCTTCCGAAATTTGGTGACTCATGCTCCATCAGAACCTCATCGCCGGCGAGTGGATGGAGGGCGTTGCGGTCAACCGCGACCTCAACCCGTCGAACCTCGACGATGTCATCGGCGAGTACGCGCGCGCCGACGGGCGGCAGGCCGAGACCGCGATCGACGCGGCCCACGAGGCGTTCAAGACCTGGTCGCGGGCGACGCCCGAGGAGCGCTCCGACGTGCTCGACCGCATCGGCACCGAGATCCTCGCCCGCAAGGACGAGATCGGGCGGCTCTTGTCACGCGAGGAGGGCAAGACCCTGCCGGAAGGCATCGGCGAGACGGTGCGGGCCGGGCGCATCTTCAAGTTCTTCGCCGGCGAGGCGCTCCGGATCGGCGGCGAGAAGATCCCATCGGTCCGCGCCGGCGTCGAGGTCGAGATCACCCGCGAGCCCGAGGGCGTCGTCGGCATCATCACGCCGTGGAACTTCCCCGTCGCGATCCCGGCCTGGAAGATCGCGCCGGCGCTCGCCTACGGCAACTGCGTCGTGTTCAAGCCCGCCGACCTCGTGCCGGGCTGCGGCTGGGCGCTTGCCGACGTCATCTCCCGTTCCGGCATCCCGGCCGGCGTCTTCAACCTCGTGATGGGATCGGGCTCGCAGGTCGGCAACGCCATCGTGCGCTCGCCGAAGGTCCGGGCGGTGAGCTTCACCGGCTCGGTCGACACCGGCCGCAAGGTCGCGGCCGATTGCGTCGCCCGCGGCGCCAAGGTGCAGCTCGAGATGGGCGGCAAGAACCCGATGATCGTCATGGACGACGCCGATCTCGGCATCGCGGTCGGGGCCTGCGTCAACAGCGCCTTCTTCTCGACCGGCCAGCGCTGCACGGCCTCGAGCCGGCTCATCGTGCAGTCCGGCATCCACGACAAGTTCGTCGACGCCGTCGGCCAGAAGCTCGCGACCCTAAAGGTCGACGACGCGCTTAAACCCGGCACCGACATCGGCCCGGTGGTGAGCCAGGACCAGCTCGACCAGGACCTCTCCTATGTCGATATCGGCCGCCACGAGGGCGCGCGCCTCGTCGTCGGCGGCGAGCGGCTCAACCGCGAGACGCCGGGCTACTACATGGCGCCGGCGCTGTTCGTCGACACCTCGAACGACATGCGCATCAACCGCGAGGAGATCTTCGGACCGGTCGCGAGCGTGATCCGGGTCAAGGACTACGAGGAGGCGGTCGCGGTCGCGAACGACACCCCGTTCGGGCTGTCGTCCGGCATCTGCACCACGTCCCTGAAATACGCCTCCGACTTCAAGCGCCGCTCCGCCGCCGGCATGGTGATGGTCAACCTGCCGACCGCGGGCGTCGACTACCACGTGCCGTTCGGCGGCCGCAAAGGCTCGTCCTACGGCCCGCGCGAGCAGGGCGCCTACGCGCGCGAGTTCTACACCTCGGTCAAGACCGCCTACACGCTGCCGTAAGCGGCGGCTTCGCGGGCGTTTTAGGCGATCTTTCCGCGCGCCACGACCGGCAGCTCGCCGACGATCTCGTCGCCGCGCGTCGCGACGAGCCGGTCGACCATGTTGACGACGACGCAGACGTGGTTCGGCACGATGCGGACGACGTCGCCGACCTTCGGCCGGTCGTTGCACTTCGTCAGATCGAGGAAGCCGTGCTCCTCGGCGAACCGTGCGATCTTGGCCTCGGGATGCTCGAGGATGAGGCCGTGGCCCTCAAGGCCGCCGGTGTCGCTCGTCAGCGTCTTCGAGCCGGCGTCGACGATGCCGCGCTCCGGGCCGGCCCGGCTGACGATCGTCGCGACGACGTGAAGCGCGAGATCGTCCATGCCGGCGGCGCCGCAGGCGAGCATCATGCGGTCGTTGAAGACGTAGGTGCCGGCACGGTGCTCGGTCGCCCCTTTGATCCTGCCGAGATTGGCGACGTTCGGCGTGCCGCCGGTCGAGACCATGCGGACCTCGAGGCCGGCCTCGCGCACGCCCGCCGTCGCCTCGTCGAGGAACTTCTGGGTGATCTCCATCGCATCCTCGGGCGGGTAGAGCATGAAGCCCGCAAACGAGAGCCCCGGCCGCGCCGCGATGTCCTTCGCCAGCGCGATCGCCTCGGCCGCGGTCTCGACGCCGGCGCGCTTGCGGCCGGTATCGCACTCGACGACGACGTTGAGGGTCCGGCCCGAGAGCTCGGCGGCGCGCGGCAGCCCGGCGACGACCGTCGGGTTGTCGGCCGCGACCGTCACGCTCGCCCGCTCCATGACCTTGGCGAGGCGCGCCATCTTGTCCTCGCCGAGGAGGTTGTAGCTGATCAGGATGTCGTCGAGCCCGGCCTCGGACATCACCTCGGCCTCGCCGATCTTCTGGCAGGTGATGCCGGCGGCGCCGGCGTCGCGCTGCATCTTGGCGATGTCCGGGATCTTGTGCGTCTTGATGTGCGGGCGGTTGGCGACGCCCGCCGCCTCGCAGGCGGCCTGCACGCGGGCGATGTTGCGCTCGACCCGGTCGAGGTCGATCACCACCGCGGGCGTGCCGAACTCGCGCGCGATTCGTTGTGAAAGAGACGTCATGGGTCCTGCCCCTCCCTCGGGTGGCGGTCGGATGCGTCCGCCCTCTCCCGTTTTCCGTACGTCCTGGTATCATGAGGACATGACCAAGGAACAGATCGACGCGGTTCTCGACCGTGTGCGCGAATGGCCCGTCGAACGGCAAGAGGACGCAGTCCGAATGCTTTTGGAAATGGAACAGGCGGATACCGACGAGTTCGAGCTCACGGAGGAGCAGTACGCGCGACTAGACCAGGCGATCGCGGAAGCAGACCGGGGCGAGTTCGCAACCGCCGAACAGGTTCAAGCGGTTTTTGCACGCTACCGGCGATGATCGTCCGGTTTACAAGCCGGGCCACCGCCGAACTCGACGCCATTTTCGCCTATATCGCCAAGGACAATCCTCGAGCAGCGGCAAGGGTGATCAACCGCATCGAGTATCTGGCTGACAGCCTTTCGCAATTTCCCGACAAGGGAGTCGTCTTGAGACGACGCGGCATTCGGAAGCTTGTGGCTACGCCCTATCCCTATCTCATCCTCTACCGCGTGCTGCGAAGCCGTTCGGAAGTCCAGATCCTGCAAGTCGTACATGGTGCTCGGCGTCGGTCCTTCTAAGGGTTGCCTGATCCGCTTCTCCGCGCCAGCCTGAGGGCGCAGAGAATCCGGAGCCCGCATGCGCCTCTTCACCGCCTCGCTCGCCACCGAGTCGAACTCCTTCTCCCCGATCCCGACCAATCGCGCGAGCTACGAGGCGGCGTTCTACTACCCGCCGGGGCAGCATCCGGACGTCCCGCGCCACACCACGGCGCCGCTTTACGTCGCGCGCCGTCGCGCCCGGCAGGAAGGGTTCGAGCTCGTCGAGGGCTCGTGCTTCTGGGCCGAGCCGTCGGGCCCGACGAAGGAGGCCGACTACGAGGAGATGCGCGACGAGATCCTGGGCGAGCTTTCCGCCGCGATGCCGGTCGACGGCGTGCTGCTCGGGCTGCACGGGGCGATGATCGCCTACGGCTATGACGATCCCGAGGGCGACCTCATCGAGCGCGTGCGGGCGATCGTCGGGGCAAAGGTGCCGATCGCGGTCGAGCTCGACCCGCACTGCCACCTGACCGAGAAGCGGGTGCGGCTGTCCGACATCATGATCCTCTACAAGGAGTATCCGCACACCGATTTCGTCGAGCGCGCCGAGGAGCTCGTGACGCTGACCCTGCGCACCATCCGCGGCGAGATCAAACCGGTGATGTCGCTCTTCGATTGCCGCATGAGCGACCTCTTCCCGACCTCGCGCGAGCCCGGCCGCTCGCTCGCCGACAAGCTGCGGACCTTCGACGGCAAGGACGGCGTGCTGTCGGTGTCGCTCGGCCACTCCTACGCGCAGGGCGACGTGCCCGAGCACGGCACCCGGGTGCTTGTCGTCACCGACAACGCCAAGGCGAAGGGGGACGCGCTCGCCCGCGCGCTCGGCGAGGAGGTGCGGGCAAAGCGCGGCACCTGGGCGCCGACCTATCTCGGCCTCGACGAGGCGATCGATGCCGCCTATGCGGCACCGGAGGGGCCGACGGTCGTCGCCGACCCGTCCGACAATGCCGGCGGCGGCGCGGCCTCCGACAACACCAACGTCATCCGGCGGCTGATCGAGCGGGACTTAAGCGACGCCTGCGTCGGGCCGCTATGGGACCCGGTCGCGGTGCAGTTCTGCCACGCCGCCGGGGTCGGGACGACGCTGCCGCTGCGCTTCGGCGGCAAGACCGCCATCACCTCGGGGGCGCCGATCGACGCCGAAGTCACGATCATCGGCCTGAAGCGTGACGGGCGCCAATCCTTCGGCATCTCCAAGGTGCCGTTCGGGGACGCGGCCGGCATCCGCGTCGGCGGCGTCGAGGTGTCGCTGATCTCGCACCGGACGCAGGCGCTCGGGCTGGAGATATTCTCCGATGTCGGTATCGCGCTCGCCTCGAAGAAATTCATCGGCGTGAAGTCGACGAACCACTTCCACGCCGCCTACGGCCCGATCGCACGCCAGGTGCTCTACGCCGACGGCGGCGGGCCTTCGCCGATGGACCTGCGCAAATACCCGTACACGAAGATACCTCGCCCGCACTGGCCGCATGACGAGCTGCCCGAGGGACGGCTGATCATCTGACCGCAGTGCGCTCGCCTATAAAAAATCTCGCGGCTGCGAAAAAAGTCCTTGACAATTAAATCCTAAGGTGTTTTCTTGCCCTCGTCCCGTCCACCCGAGGGGCGCGCTCATGAGGCGTCGTGACGTGGGGCGGGACCGGTGCCGCGCCGGGGATCACGCACAAGCCCCGGTCCGGGCGCTGCCCGCGAGGAACACGCAGAGCGGGGGCCGGGCGGAGCCGCAAGAGGCTTCGGACCTCGCCCGACGCTGCCGGGCCGGCATCGAGCCGACACCCGTGCCTTGCCGGCGGTGCAGCCACCGCGCGCGGGACGCCGATGGGCTCCCGTCTAAATTAGGATCGAGCGCGTCGCGTCCCGCGCACCCCTCGACCCTTTCCCATGGCTCGGGCCGGCAAGGACCGCGAGAACGATGACGCACGCCTGCGCGCCCTGAGTCCTCCTCCCTTGCAGCGAGAGCGCGAGCGCCTTTCGGCAGCCGGCGCTTGCCGCGGAGGGCGTCCCGTGCCTCAATCGCGCCAATGCCCGCGAGAGGCATTCGCACGCCACGCCACGGAGAGGACGCCATGAAAGCTACCCGCCGCACGTTCCTGCAGACCACGGCGGCCGCCGCCGCGCTGACCCAGGCGCCTTCGGTGCTGCGCGCGCAACCCGCCGCCGGCAAGACGATTCGCGCCGTGATGCAAGGGGATCTGCGCGCCTTCGACCCGATCTGGACGACGGCGAACATCACCGCCTATCACGGCTCGATGATCTACGACACGCTGTTCGCGCTCGACGCGAACATGAAGTCGCAGCCGCAGATGGTGTCGAAATACGGCGTCTCGGACGACAAGCTCACCTACACCTTCGAGCTGCGCGACGGCTTGAAGTTCTCGGACGGCTCGGCCGTCACCTCGGACGACGTCGTCGCCTCGATCCGGCGCTGGGCGGCGCGCGACGGCGGCGGCCAGCACATGATGCTGCGCGTCAAGGACATCGCCAAGAAGGACGACAAGACCTTCACCATCGCGCTGAAGGAGCCCTACGGCCTCGTCGTCGACCTGATGGCGAAGACCACGACGCCCCTCCTCTTCATCATGCGCAAGAAGGAGGCCGAGACCGACCCGATGCAGCAGGTGACGACCTACATCGGCTCCGGTCCCTTCACCTTCAACCAGGACCAGACGAAGCAGGGCGCCCGCTACGTCTACGACAAGAACCCGAACTACGTGCCGCGCCAGGACGCGCCGACCGGGCTTGCCGGCGGCAAGGTCGTGAAGGTCGACCGCGTCATCTACGACAACATGGACCAGATGACCGGCGTCGCCGCGATCCAGGCCGGCGAGATCGACTTCTTCGAGCTGCCGCCGATCGACCTCCTCGACCAACTCGAAGGCGACAAGAACATCAAGGTCGAGGTCCTGAACCAGACCGGCAATGTCGGCTGGATCCGGCTGAACTTCCTGCACCCGCCGTTCAACAACGCCGATGCGCGCCGGGCGATGCTCTACCTCGTCAACCAGGAGGAATACCTGAAGGCGACCTTCGGCAACCCGAAATACTACAAGAAGTGCGGCTCGAACTTCGCCTGCGGCACGCCGATGGAGAACGACGAGAACACGCAGTGGTTCAAGGAGGCGCCGAACCCGGCAAAGGCCAAGGAACTGTTCCAGAAGGCCGGCTATGACGGGCGCCCGGTGGTCGTGCTGCACGCGACCAACATCGACTACATGAACAACGCCGCGCAGATCACCGCGCAGCGCCTGCGCGAGATCGGCGTCAACGTCGAGCTCGCGACCTCCGACTGGGGCGGCGTCGTCACGCGGCGCGCCGTCAAGACGCCGCCCGACCAGGGCGGCTGGAACATCTTCATCACCTCGGCGGGCGGCGCCTCGGTCGGCAATCCGATCGCGCTCGCCGGCCACGCCGCGACCGGCGAGAAGGGCTGGTTCGGCTGGCCCTCGAACGAGCTGCACGAGAAGCTGCGCGACAAATGGGCCGCCGCCGCGACGCCGGAGGAGCAGAAGGCGGTGGCGCGCGAGATCCAGAAGAACGCCTGGGACTTCGTGCCCCACATCTGGTTCGGGCAGTGGCTCTCGCCGGTCGCCTACCGGTCGAACCTCAAGGGGGTTCTGAAAATCCCGGAGATCATCCCGTTCTGGAACATCGAGAAGACCTGAGCGCCGCGCCTTCAAACGCAAGCGCCCGCAAACACGAACGCCCGGCGCGAGCCGGGCGTTTTATCGGGCGCGCGGCCGCGCTACTGCACCAACCGCGGGCCCCCCAGCGCCGGCTTCTCGTTCTCGCCCAGGATGCCGAGGCGGCGGGCGACCTCGGAGTAGGCCTCGATCAGGCCGCCGAGGTCGCGGCGGAAGCGGTCCTTGTCGAGCTTGTCCTGGCTCTTGATGTCCCACAGCCGGCACGAATCGGGCGAGATCTCGTCGGCGACGACGATGCGCATCAGGTCGCCTTCCCACAGGCGGCCGGTCTCCATCTTGAAGTCGACGAGGCGGATGCCGACGCCGAGGAAAAGCCCGGACAGGAAGTCGTTGACGCGGATCGCCAGCGCCATGACGTCGTCGATCTCCTGCGGCGTCGCCCAGCCGAAGGCGGTGATGTGCTCCTCGGACACCATCGGGTCGTTGAGCTTGTCGTTCTTGTAGTAGAACTCGATGATCGAGCGCGGCAGCTGCGTGCCCTCCTCGAGCCCGAGGCGCTCGGCGAGCGAGCCCGCGGCGACGTTCCGCACCACGACCTCGAGCGGGATGATCTCGACCTCGCGAATCAGCTGCTCGCGCATGTTGAGCCGGCGGATGAAGTGGGTCGGCACGCCGATGT
>DAINQO010000013.1:0-31718 GCA_036742625.1 Microvirga sp. | reverse complement strand
TCGCGTAGTCGGCGCAGTTGTAGCCGCATTGGCCGCAATCCTGCTGCGCCATGGCCGCCATCAGGCGCGGGGCGAGCGGGCGGCTCTCGGCCATCTTGAGGCGCTCGCTCAATGCGAACGCAGGATCGTGCCAGGGCGCGTCGCCGGCGTCGGCGAGAATGGGTTCGGCAGGCGCATCCTCGGCGAGCCCCGCTGCGTCGGCCGGCGAGAGCGGCGTCGCGCCGGAGAGCCCCGGCGAAAGCAGCGCCGCGAAATAGCCCGAGAGCCAGGCGCGCTGGTCCGGCGAGAACGGCGCGCTCTCCGGAATGAGGAGCGTGGGCGGGGCCGCGTGCATCGTCATGCCGCCACTGCCCTCACCGGAGAAGCCGAGATCTCCCCCTCGCCTGGACGGGCTTCGGCGCTCTTTGAGGGCCAGGCAAGGGAACGCAGCTCGTCGAGCTCGTGCCGGAGCGTGAAGGCCTGGAAGCTCTCCTCCGGCCCGCGCCGGAGCGCGAGATAGGCCCGCAGCAGCGCCTCGATGCGGGCGGGACAATCCTCCGCCCGGATGCCCTTCCATAGCTCGCGGCCAATCCTGGCGTTCTCGGCGAACCCGCCGCCGACGACGATGTCGTAGCCCTCGACCGTGTCGCCGTCGTCGCCGACCGCGACCTTCGCACCGATCAGGCCGATGTCGCCGATGTAGTGCTGGGCGCAGGAATGATGGCAGCCGGTCAGGTGGATGTTGACCGGCACGTCGAGCGCGAGCCCCGCCGCTTCGACGTGATCGGCGATCCGGAGCGCATCCTCTTTGGTGTGGGACGCCGCGAACTTGCACCCCGTCGCGCCGGTGCAGGCGACGAGCCCGGCGCGGATGCTCGAGGCCTTGGTCGACAGCCCGAGCGCCGCGATGCGCGCCTCGACGTCCGCGACGCGCGCGTCCGGCACGCCCGAGAAGAGGAAATTCTGCCAGACGGTCAGGCGGAGGTCGCCGTCGCCGCATTGGCGCGCGATCGCCGCGATCTCGCGCATCTGCTCGGTCGTGAGCTTGCCGACCGGCAGCACGACGCCGACCCAGTTCAACCCCGCCTGCTTCTGCGGGTGCACGCCGAGATGCGCGAAGCGGTCGGTCGCCGGGCGCGGCGCGACGTCGCCGGCGGCGACGCGCGCGAGCGGGCGGGCGAGCTTCTCCTCGACGGCCGTCAGGAACTTATCAAAACCCCAGGAATCGAGCACATATTTCAGCCGAGCCTTGTTGCGGTTGGTGCGGTCGCCGTTCTCGATGAAGACGCGCACGATCGCGTCCGCCACCGCGACGCAGTCCTTCGGCGCGCACACGATTCCGGTGTCGCGGGCGATGTCGCGGTGGCCGGTAATGCCGCCGAGCACGACGCGCATCCAGACGCCCGGCGCGACCGCCGCGCCTTCGCGCACCTCGACGGCCTGGAAGCCGATGTCGTTCGTCTCTTCGAGCACCGGCACGACGCCGGCGCCGTCGAACGCGACGTTGAACTTGCGCGGCAGCCCGTAGAGCGAACGGTCGTTGAGGATGTGGAAGTGCCAGGCGCGGGCAAGCGGTCGCGTATCGATCAGCTCCTGCGCGTCGATTCCCGCCGTCGGCGACCCGGTGACGTTGCGGATGTTGTCGGCGCCGGCGCCGCGCGCGCACAGCCCGAGATCCTGGATGCCTTCGAGCATGGCGACCCCGTTCTCGGCCGCGATCTCGCGGATCTGAAGGTTGGCGCGGGTCGTCACATGGGCATAGCCGCCCCCGTGGGCGTCAGCGAGGTCGGCGAGGCCGGCGAACTGCCAATGGTTGAGGATGCCGTTCGGGATGCGCAGCCGGCACATGAACGAGTTCTGGTTCGGCGCCACATAGAACAGTCCGTGATAGCGCCAGCGGAAATTGTCCTCAGGCTTCGGAAACGAGCCGTCCGAAGCCTCGGCCGCGAGCCGCGCATAGCCGTCGAAGGGGTGCTCGGCCCGCTTCCATTTCTCCTGCTCGGCGAGCTTTCCGCCGGCCGAGACCGTCCTGTCCTGCGCCTTGACGTGGATGGCGTCGGGGCCGATCGGCTCCGCCGGGCCGGACGCGGCGGGTCCGAGGCTCGCACCGGCGGTCCGCACGGCCGAGATCCCCGAGGCGAAGCCTTCGAGGTAGCGTTTCTGCTCGGCGTCGAACCCGGACATCGGCTCAGGCGGCAAGCCGCCTCGCCGGTTCGGGAGGTTGCGAAGGCCGGCCGAACATGAGGTCGTTGCGGAAGGACGAAACGGGCTCGCCCGAACGGATGAGCTCGCAATACCAGGGCCCCTCGGCGACGTCGCCGACGAGAACCGCGCCGACGAGGCGCCCGTCGCGGATCGTGAGCTTGCGGTAGGTGCCCGTCGTCGGGTCCGAGAAGATGATCGGCTCCGCCTCCGCCTCGTCCGCGACGAGACCGACGGAGAACACCGGCACGCCCGAAACCTTGAGGCTCGCCGCAACGAGGCTGCCGGCATAACGCAAATCCTCGCCGCCGAGCCGGCGGGCAAGCACGTCCGCCTGCTCGTAGGCGGGTTCGACGAGGCCGTACGCGGTGCCGCGGTGCTCGGCGCACTCGCCCACGGCGTGGACGCCGGGTGCCGAGGCCTCGAGCGTGTCATCGACGACGATGCCGCGCTGCACCTCCAGCCCCGCGCGTTTCGCCAGCTCCGCCGCAGGCCGCACGCCGACGGCGACAACAACGAGATCGGCCGGCAGCACGCGCCCGTCCGCGAGGCGTACGGCTTCCGCGCGATCGACGCCGTCGATCGCGGCCGTGTCCGCCTCGAGCAGCACGCGGATGCCTTTCGCCTCGATCGCCGCCTTGATGAGGACGGCGGCGCGGCGATCGAGCTGGCGCTCCATCAACCGATCAATGACATGGAGGAGCGTGGTCTCGACGCCGAGCCGCGCGAGCCCATAGGCGGCCTCGATGCCAAGCAAGCCCCCGCCGATGACGACGGCGCGGGCGCCGCGCGGCGCCGCGTCGCGGATCGCCGCCACGTTGGCAAGGTCGCGGAAGGTGATCACGCCCGGCAGATCCATCCCGGGCCGCGGCAGCCGGATCGGATCGGAGCCGGTCGCCAGCACCAAGCGATCGAACGGCAACGTCGTGAGCTCGCCGACGACGACTTCGCGCTCCTCGAGATCGATGGCGGTCGCGGCGGCGCCGGTGATCAGGCGCACGCCCTGGCGCAGATACCAGGGCCGCTCCCGGAACCGGCAATCGCTCTCCTCGACATCCTGCGCCAGGAGGGAGGACAGGAGCACCCGGTTGTAGGCCGGCGCCGGCTCGGCGCCGACGACGGTCATGTCGAAGCACCCCGGGGCGTGCTGCCCGAGCCGCTCGAGCAGGCGCAGCGATGCCATGCCGTTGCCGACGACGACGAGCCGCTCGCGGTGCATCGCGCGCCGCCTCACGCCGCCAGCGCCGGGGCGGCGTGACGCGCGTACAGGAACTCGAGCACGGCGGCGCGGGCGTGGTTGTAGGTGTGGTCGTCGACGAGGTCGAGGCGCTTCCTCGGCCGAGGCAGGCGGACCTTGAGGATCTCGCCGATGGTCGCTCCGGGACCGTTCGTCATCATCACGATGCGGTCGGAGAGCAGCGCCGCCTCGTCGACGTCGTGGGTGATCATGAGGATCGTGTTGCCGAGGCGGGCGTGGATCTCCATGACCTGATCCTGCAGATGCGCGCGAGTAAGAGCGTCGAGCGCGCCGAAGGGCTCGTCGAGGAGGAGGATCTTCGGCTCCATGGCGAGCGCCCGCGCGATGCCGACGCGCTGCTTCATGCCGCCCGAAATCTCGCTCGGTCGCTTGTCCGCGGCGGCGTTCATGCGCACCAGGCTGAGATTGTACTCGATCCATTCGCGCCGCTCGGCGCGCGATTTCCGTGCGCTGAACACCTTGTCGACGGCGAGCCCGACATTCTCGCGCACGGTGAGCCAGGGCAGGAGGGAATGGTTCTGGAACACCACCGCCCGGTCGGGGCCGGGCGCGTTCACCTCGCGGCCCTCGAGCAGCACGCCGCCGAGGCTCGCGCGCAGCAAGCCGGCGACGATGTTGAGCAAGGTCGACTTGCCGCAGCCCGAATGGCCGATGATCGAGACGTATTCGCCAGGCTCGATCCTGAGGTTCACGTCGCGCAGCACCTCGGTCGTGACGCCGCCGCGCGAAAACGAGATGCCGACATGGTCGATCTGGAGATAGGCCATTCCGCCGCCCCTCATTGCGCGCTCGTGCCGCGGGTCACGAAAGCGGCGACAAAGGCCACGACGCGGTCGAGCATGAAGCCGATCAGCCCGACATAGGTCAGCGCCAGGATGATCTCGCTGATGTGGGACGAGTTCCACGCATCCCAGATGAAGAAGCCGATGCCGACGCCGCCGATCAGCATCTCGGCTGCGACGATCGCGAGCCAGGACAGGCCGATGCCGATGCGCAGGCCGGTGAAGATATAGGGGGCGGCCGCCGGCACCATGATCTTGGCGAAGAACTCGAACGAGTTCAGCCGCAGCACCGCGGCGACGTTGCGGTAGTCCTGCGGGATGTTGCGGATCCCGACCGAGGTGTTGATGATGATCGGCCAGATCGCGGTGATGAAGATCACGAAGATCGCCGAGGGTTGCCCGTCGCGGAAGGCGGCGAGCGACAGCGGCAGCCAAGCGAGCGGCGGCACCGTGCGCAGCACCTGGAACAGCGGGTCGAGGCCGCGCATCGCCCACGCCGACTGGCCGACGAGCGTGCCGAGAGCGATGCCTGCGAGCGCCGCAAGCGCATAGCCGAGGGCGACGCGCTGCAAGCTCGCGCTGATGTGCCAGAACAGGCCCTTGTCGATGCCGCCGCGGTCGAAGAATGGGTCCTTTATCAGCTCCCAGGTGTCGCGAAGCACGGTCGAGGGCGGCGGCAGGCCGGCGCCGGCCTGCCGGCAGGCGAGCTCCCAGACGAGAAGCACGAGCGCGACGACGATCGCCGGCGGCACGATCGCGGTCGCGAGCCGGCGCAGGACCGGCAGCACCCTGTCGATCGAGAAGCTTGGAGTCCGGGCCTGGAAGGTGAGCACCTGGACCGGCCGCGCGACGGGCGCCGTGGCCTCGAGCTTGAGCGCCGGCAGGCCCATCAGGCGACCCGCTTGATGTCGAGCGCCGCGAGGTATGCGGTCGGGTCGTCCGGGTCGAAGACCTTGCCGTCGAAGAAAGTCTCCTTGCCCCGCGAGGTCGACGCCGGAACCTCGCCCGCCGCGACGCCGAGCTCCTTTGCCGCCTCGCGCCAGAGGTCCTCGCGGTTGACCTTGGCGATCAGCGCCTTGGCGTCGACGGTTGCCTCGAACTTGCCCCAGCGGATGTCCTCGGTGATGAACCAGAGGTCATGACTTTGGAACGGATAGGAGGCGTGGTCGGCCCAGTAGCGCATCACATGCGGGCTGCTTTCGACGACGCGCCCGGTGCCGTAGTCGAACCTGCCCTTTACGCGGTCGGTCACGTCGTCGACCGGGCAGTTGATCCATTGGCGCTTGGCGCAGATCGCGGCGACCTCGGCGCGGTTCTCCAACCTTTCGCACCACTGCTGCGCCTCCATGACGGCCATCAGCAGCGCCTTTGTGGCCTTGGGGTACCTGTCGACGTAGGCGGCGCGCAGGCCGAAGGATTTCTCCGGGTGCCGCTCCCAGAGCTCACCGGTCGTGATCGCCGTGTAGCCGATGTTCTGATGGATGAGCTGCAGGTTCCAGGGCTCGCAGACGCAGAAGCAGTCCATCGTGCCGACCTTCATGTTGGCCACCATCTGGGGCGGCGGCACGACGATGGTCTCGATGTCCTTGTCGGGATCGACGCCGCCGGCGGCGAGCCAGTAGCGGATCCACAGATCGTGCGTGCCGCCCGGGAAGGTCATGGCGGCCTTGATCGCCTTGCCGGCGGCCTTCTTCTTCTGCAGTGCCTCGCGAAACGGCTTGGTGTCGAGCCCGACCTTGATGTCGGCGTATTCCTTCGCGACCGAGATGCACTGGCCGTTGAGATTGAGCCGGGCGAGGATGTGCATCGGCGTCGGCACGTTGTTCTGCGTCACCTTGCCGGCGCTGATGAGGTAGGGCATCGGCGTGAGGATGTGGGCGCCGTCGATGCCATTGCCCTCGGAGCCGAGCACGAGGTTGTCGCGCGTCGTGCCCCACGAGGCCTGCTTCTGGACCTCGACGTCGGGCATGCCATGCCTGGCGAAGAGGCCCTTCTCCTTGGCGACGAAGAGCGGCGCCGCGTCGGTCAAGGCGATGAAGCCGAGCTTTGCCGCCTTGGTCTCCGGACCGGCGCCCTGCGCGAAGGCGCCGCTCGGAAACGCCGCCTTCGCGGCCGCCAGCACGGCGAGCGTCGCCCCTCCATGCAGCGCCTGGCGGCGCGTGAGCTGCCTCATCCTTCCGACCATGATCCCACCTTGCCGTCGTAGCCTTGCCGTTCACGGCAGCCATGCCGGCCATCATTCAAGGGCCGTGCCAGCCGGTGCGCTTTCAGTGAGTCATCGCGCGCGAAGGACGCGGCGCGAGGCCGCGGTTGCTGCACTGCACAAGCAATCGGCAATCGCCGTGTCTTTGTTCAGCCGCCGTGTCGAGCCGGCGCCCTTTCCAAGCCTCGCGAATGGAATAAGCTTCGGGCGACTGGCATGTCCGTCGCATGACGGGCAGACGACCGGCGGGAACGGCAGCGACGGGAGAAACCGATGAAGCGTTCGGCATTTGCGACAATACTCGGCAGCCTTGCGGTCGGCACGTGCCTCGCGACCGTCGCCGGTGCGCAGGAGAAGGTGCTGCGCATCGGCATGACGGCCGCGGACATCCCGCGCACGCTCGGCCAGCCCGATCAGGGCTTCGAGGGCAATCGCTTCACCGGCATCCCGATCTACGATTCGCTCACCCAATGGGACCTCTCGAAGGCGAACGAGGCCTCGGTTCTGATCCCCGGTGTCGCGACCGAATGGAAGGTCGACGATGCCGACAAGACGAAATGGGTGTTCAGGCTGAGGCCCGGCGTCAAATTCCACGATGGCTCGAGCTTCAACGCCGATGCGGTGGTGTGGAACGTCCATAAGGTTCTGGACAAGGCGGCGCCGCATTTCGATCCGAGCCAGGTCGGGGTTACCGCCTCGCGCATGCCGACGCTGCGCATCGCCCGCAAGATCGACGACATGACGGTCGAGCTGACGACCTCCGAGCCGGACTCGTTCCTGCCGATCAATCTCACCAACCTTTTCATGGCCTCGCCCGCCCATTGGGAGGCGAAGCTGAAGGCGGTGCCGGCGTCGGTGACCGACCCGCCCGAGCGCTCGAAGCAGGCCTGGGCGGCGTTCGCTGCCGACCCGTCCGGCTCCGGCCCGTTCCGGGTCACCCGCTTCGTGTCGCGCGAGCGGCTCGAGCTCGCGAAGTTCCCGGAGTATTGGGACGAGAAGCGCCGGCCGAAGATCGACAAGGTGGTGCTCTTGCCGCTGCCCGAGGCGAACGCCCGCACGGCGGCGCTGCTCTCCGGCCAGGTCGACTGGATCGAGGCGCCGGCGCCCGACGCGGCGTCGCAGATCAAGCAACGCGGCTTCTCGATCTACCAGAACGCGCAGCCGCATGTCTGGCCCTGGCAGCTCTCCTTTGTCGAGGGCTCGCCCTGGCTCGACAAGCGCGTTCGCCACGCGGCGAACCTCTGCGTCAATCGCTCGGAGATGAAGGAGCTCCTGTCCGGCATGATGGCGGAAGCGACCGGCACCTACGAACCCGGCCACCCCTGGCGCGGCAACCCGAAGTTCCAGATCAAGTACGATCCCGCCGCCGCGAAGAAGCTGATGCAGGAGGCCGGTCACTCGGCGGCGAAGCCGCTCAAGGTGAAGGTCCAGACCTCCGCATCGGGCTCGGGCCAGATGCAGCCGATCCCGATGAACGAGTACATGCAGCAGGCGCTCAAGGAGTGCTTCTTCGACGTCGAGCTCGACGTCATCGAATGGAACACGCTGTTCACCAACTGGCGCGTCGGCGCCAAGGACCAGACGGCGCGCGGCGCGAACGCCATCAACGTCACCTACGCGGCGATGGACCCGTTCTTCGGCATGGTGCGCTTCACCTCGACGAAGACCTTCCCGCCGGTCTCGAACAACTGGGGCTACTTCGGCAACGAGGAGTTCGACAAGCTCATCGCCGATGCGCGCACCGCCTTCGATGCCAAGACCCGCGACGCCGCGCTCGCCAAGCTCCACGAGCGCATCGTCGAGGAAGCGCCCTTCGTCTGGGTCGCCCACGACGTCGGCCCGCGCGCCATGTCGGCGAAGGTGAAGAACGTGGTCCAACCCCAGAGCTGGTTCATCGACCTCGCCACCATGACGATGGAGTGAGGTCTTCTCCGATGCGCAACGCGCACATCCCCTCCCCCTTGCGGGGAGGGGCAGGGGTGGGGGGCGAAGGGTCAGGCTCGGACATTGGCGCCTTGATCGCAGACGCCGATACAGCGCTTCATTTGTCCGCACCGAGCTATGTGCCCGCGCCCCCCGCCCCGCTCGGGCTTCGCCCGAGTCGACCCTCCCCGCAAGGGGGAGGGAGACGCGCCGCCGCTCAGGTGGGATAAGTGCTCTCCTATCTCGCCCGTCGCGCCATCTACACCGTCCCGATCCTGATCGGTGTCTCGCTCGTATGCTTCGCGCTCGTGCATATCGCGCCGGGCGACCCGCTCGTCTCGGTGCTGCCGCCCGACGCCTCCGCCGACCTGCAGAAGATGATGCTCGCCATCTACGGCTTCGACCGGCCTTATGCCGAGCAGTTCGCGAAATGGATCTGGCGCGCGCTGCACGGCGACCTCGGCTCCTCGATCGCCACGGGCCGGCCGGTCGCCGAGGAGGTCCTGAAAGCCGTGGGCAACACCCTGCGGCTCGCCGTCGTCGCCACCTTCGTGGGTTTCCTCTTCGGCTCGCTGTTCGGTTTCGTTGCCGGATATTTCCGCGACTCCTGGATCGACAAGCTCGCTTCGGCGCTGTCCGTTTTCGGGGTCAGCGTGCCGCATTATTGGCTCGGCATGGTTCTGGTCATCATCTTCGCGGCCGAGCTCGGCTGGCTGCCGCCGACCGGCGCCGGGCCCGGCGGCTCGAGCGAGTGGGAGTGGGACTGGGACCATCTGCGCCACATGGTGCTGCCGGCGCTGACCATGTCCGTCATTCCGATGGGCATCATCGCCCGGACGGTGCGGGCGCTCGTCGCCGACATCCTCGCCCAGGAGTTCATCGTCGGCTTGCGCGCCAAGGGTCTCGGCGACCGCGGCGTCTTTCTCCACGTCGTCAAGAACGCTGCCCCGACCGCGCTCGCCGTCATGGGCCTGCAGCTCGGCTATCTCCTCGGCGGCTCGATCCTCATCGAAACGGTGTTCGCCTGGCCCGGGACCGGCTTCCTCCTCAACGCCGCGATCTTCCAGCGCGACCTGCCGCTGCTGCAAGGCACGATCCTGGTGCTGGCGCTGTTCTTCGTGCTCCTCAACCTCGCCGTCGACGTGGTCCAGACCGCGCTCGACCCGCGCATCGAGCGAAGCTGACATGGCGACCGTCGTTGACCGCGCGATCGGCGTCGAGGGCGGATCGGGGGAGGCCGCGACCGGCTATTGGACGGGAGTCGCTCGCCGCCTCTCCCGCGACCCGGTCGCGATCGGGGCGGGGCTCGTCATCCTGCTCATCGTGCTGATGGCGGTCTTCGCCCCCTACATCGCTCCAGCCGACCCTTATCGCGGCATGAGCCTGCGCCGCCTGCGCCCGATCGGCACGCCGGGCTACCCGCTCGGTTCCGACGAGCTCGGCCGCGACATGCTTTCGCGCCTCATCTACGGAGCGCGGCTGTCGCTGTTCATGGGCGTGACGCCGGTGTTTGTCGCCTTCTTCGCCGGCTCGAGCATCGGCGTCTTCGCGGGCTACATCGGCGGGCGCACGAACACGCTGATCATGCGCACCATCGACGTGTTCTACGCCTTCCCCTCGGTGTTGCTCGCGGTCGCGCTCTCCGGCGCGCTCGGGGCCGGCTTGGGCAATGCCATGCTGTCGCTGACGGTGGTGTTCATCCCGCCGATCGCCCGCGTCGCCGAGGCGGTGACGACGCAGGTGCGCTCGCGCGACTATGTCGAGGCGGCCCGAGCCTCGGGCGCCGGCGCGCTGGCGATCATCCGCGCCCATATCCTCGGAAATGTGCTCGGCCCGATCTTCGTCTACGCGACGAGCCTGATCTCGGTCTCGATGATCCTCGCCTCGGGGCTGTCGTTCCTGGGTCTCGGCACGCGGCCGCCCGAGCCCGAATGGGGGCTGATGCTCAACACGCTGCGCACCGCGATCTACGTCCAGCCCTGGGTCGCGGCGCTGCCCGGCGCCATGATCTTCATCACCTCGATCTCGTTCAATCTTCTCTCCGACGGGCTGCGCTCGGCGATGGACGTGAAACAATGAACGCGCCCGTGGCCGTCGCCCCGGACCGCGGCGGGCCGGCGCAGCCGCTGTTGTCGGTGCGCGGGCTCGTCAAGCACTTCCCGGTCAAGAAGGGCGTGTTCGGCGCATCGGCGCTCGTGCGCGCCGTCGACGGCATCGATTTCGACGTGCTCAAGGGCGAGACGCTCGGCGTCGTCGGCGAGTCCGGCTGCGGCAAGTCCACCACCGCGCGGCTGCTCATGCACCTGATCCGACCCGATGCCGGCGAGATGCTGTTCGATGGCGAGCCGCTCGGCTCCGGCGCGCTGCCGCTGAGACAGTTTCGACGCCAGGTCCAGATGGTGTTCCAGGACTCGTACTCCTCGCTCAATCCGCGCATGACGGTCGAGGCCTCGATCGCCTTCGGCCCGCGGGTGCACGGCGCGCCGCAGCGCGAGGCGCAGGGCCGCGCCCGCGATCTCCTCGCCCGGGTCGGGCTCGATCCCCGCCGCTTCGCCGAGCGCTATCCGCACGAGCTCTCGGGGGGGCAGCGCCAGCGGGTGAACATCGCCCGCGCATTGGCGCTCCAGCCGCGTCTCATCATCCTCGACGAGGCGGTCTCGGCGCTCGACAAGTCGGTCGAGGCGCAGGTGCTCAACCTGCTGCTAGACCTCAAGGACGCGTTCGGCCTGACCTATCTTTTCATCTCGCACGACCTCAACGTGGTGCGCTTCATCTCGGACCGGGTGCTCGTCATGTATCTCGGCAAGGTCGCCGAGATCGGCGAGGCCGAGGCGGTGTTCGAGGCGGCCCGCCACCCTTACACCGCGGCGCTGCTCTCCTCGATGCCGTCGCTCGATCCCGACCGGCGCACCGAGCAGGCGCCATTGGCGGGCGATCCGCCGAACCCCATCAACCCGCCTTCCGGCTGCCGCTTCCACACCCGCTGCGCCTTCGCCGAGGCGGTGTGCGCGAAGAAGGAGCCGGCGCTCTACGAGACGGGCGGCCTCCACCGCGCTGCCTGTCTCATGGTGCCGCCGAACTCCGGCCATTCGCGGGCGCCGACGATGGAGATGGCGGAGGTAGCGGCGTGAACGGGCGATCGCCGGCAGAAATCCCCCCTCCCTTGCGGGGAGGGGGAGGGGTGGGGGTCGCCGGGACAGACGGGGGCCTTTCCGGCTGCGCCCCTGCGGCTGATGCAGCCTGCGTTGCGTCGACACAACGCCCTATGCCCGCGACCCCCACCCCGCTCGGCCGGAGCCTGTCATCGGGCCGGCCGAAGGCCGGACCCGTTGGGCCGAGTCGGCCCTCCCCGCAAGGGGGAGGGAGATGACCGCCCCGCTCGTCTCGATCCGCGGCCTGCGCGTCGCCTTCGGTGCGGTGCAGGCCGTTGACGGCGTCGATCTCGAGCTTGGGCGCGGCGAAGTGGTGGCGCTGATTGGCGAATCAGGTTCGGGCAAGAGCGTCACCCTGCGCGCGCTGCTACGGCTCAATCCGGAGCGGCGCACGCGCATCGAAGGCTCGATCATCGTCGACGGCCGCGACGTGATGGCGATGGGACGCCGCGAGCTTGCGCAATATCGCGGCGGCGCCGCCTCGATGATCTTCCAGGAGCCGTTGCTCGCCCTCGACCCGGTCTACACGCTCGGCCAGCAGATCGTGGAGTCGATCCGCCGCCACGAAAGCGTCGGCGCCGCCGCGGCGCGGGCGCGGGCGCTCGCCCTGTTCGAGCGCGTGCGCATCCCGAGCCCCGAGCGGCGGCTCGACGCCTATCCGCACGAGATGTCCGGCGGCATGCGCCAGCGGGCGATGATCGCGCTGGCGCTCGCCTGCCGGCCAAAGCTGCTTCTTGCCGACGAGCCGACGACGGCGCTCGACGCCACCGTGCAGATCCAAATCCTGCTCCTCCTGCGCGAGCTGCAGCGCGACCTCGGCTTGTCGATCATCTTCGTGACCCACGATCTCGGCGCCGCGGTCGAGGTCGCGGACCGCATCCTCGTCATGTATGCCGGCCGGATCGTCGAGGAAGGCTCGGCGCGCGATCTCATCCGCAGCCCGCGCCATCCCTACACCATCGGGCTCCTGAAGAGCCGGGCGCATGGCGCGCTCGCGAAGGGCTCTCGCCTCGACGCCATCCCGGGCTCGCCGCCGGATCTCGCGAACCTGCCGCCCGGCTGTCCTTTCGCACCGCGTTGCCCGCTCGCGATCGAGCCTTGCCGGGCCGAGCGCCCGCCGGCCGTGGGTCTCGGCCCAGGCCGCTTCGCGCGCTGCATCCGCGTCAACGAAACCGCCGAGCTCGCTCCCGCGTAGAGGCTCAGCCGATTGTTACGGCGGCGCAACGCCCGAGACATGCTCCTGAAAAGCGAAGCGCCTATCGCAGCCGCCGGGCGTGCTTCAGGGAGATTCGCTTGGTCTCGACCATCATCTGCTTCTGCATCGGAACCGTCGCGCCGATCGCGATGGTCGGCTGGGTGCTGCTGCGCTGAGCGCCGCGCGACCGGGCTGCCGCCAAGCCCTCACGTCCCGAAGTATCTCGTGTAATTCGCTTTGATCTCGTTGGCCTGATCGGCGATCACCGCCGGATCCTCGGTCAGGAGCTTGATCGTGCCGAGCGGCTTTCGCCCGGGGCGCTCCCTCGCGAGCCGGTGCAGCGACCGCTCGCCGCCCTCGTCGATCAGGAGCTGCTGGAGCTCTAGCGAGTAGAGGAAGCTCTGGAACAGCCGCGCCGCGTTCGGGTGCGGCGCCCTCTCGAGAACCGCGGTCGGGGACGGCACGAATGGCGTGCCCTCGAGCGGATAGACGATCTCGACCGGCGCCCCGGCCTCTTTCAAGGTGAACATGTTCGACTCGGTCCCGTCGGCCATGACCGGGCGCTCGCCGACCGCGAGCTTCTTCGGGCTTTCGGTCGATGACTGGACCTGCATGACCTTCTGCTTGCCGAGCCGCTCGAAGAAGCCCCAGCCGAGCTCGCGCGCGACGACCGAGGTCTCGGTCAGGATGGTGCCGCTATAGGAGGGATGCGCCTTCACGATGAGCCCGCGCCATTTCGGGTCGAGGAGGTCGGCGTAGGATTTCGGCGCTTCGGACGGCGTCACGAATTTCGTGTTGTAGCCGACGACGCAGAGCGATCCCTTCCATGTCGCAAACCGCCCGTCGGGATCGACGTACTCGGGCGCGTAGTGGCGCGCGACGTCCTCGGGCACGAAAGCCGCGAGCCAGCCCTGGCGCTTCCACACCACGAAATGAGCCGCGTCGGCGCTGTTCACGACGTCGGCGTTGAAGATACGGCTCGCGTATTCCTGGGCGAGGCGCTGGAACTGCCGCTGCGCGCCGTTGCGCTCGACCGCGACCTTGATGCGCGGATACTTCGCCTCGAACGCCTTCTTCACCTTTTCGGCGACCTCGACGTCGACGGAGGTGTAGAAATTGACCGCGCCCTCCTTCTCGGCCACCTGCACCAGCTCCGGCGTGACCGGCGTCACCGCCGGCAGCCCGTAAGCAGGGGCGCAGAGCACCGTCAGAAGCGCAGCATGGGAAAACCGGATTGCGCGCATGTCGTCGTCGGCCTGTTTCCTTGAGGATACGCGGCGTTCCCGAGACTGCAATCGCGCCGCCCGCGCCCCGAGCGCGCTTCCGTGCCGGGAAAGGTGCGTGTATGGCGGGCTTCGGCACGGTGGGGGAGATGATGAAGATCGCGGTGATGGGTTCGGGCGGTGTCGGCGGCTACTTTGGGGCCAGGCTTGCGAAGGGCGGCGCCGATGTGCACTTCGTTGCCCGCGGGGCCCACCTTGCGGCGATGCGCCGCGACGGCATTGCCATCGAGGGTGGGCCGGACCCGATCCGGGTCCCGCGGGTGAGCGCCACCGACGAGCCGACGGACATCGGCATCGCCGACCTCGTCCTCTTCGCCGTCAAGCTGTGGGATACGCAGGACGCCCTGCGGCTGATCCGGCCCATGGTCGGGCCCAACACCGCCATCGTGTCGTTTCAGAACGGGGTCCTGAAGGACGACTATCTTTGCGCCGCCTACGATCCGCGGCAGATCATGGGCGGCGTGACCTACGTCGCAACGACGATCGACCGACCCGGCGTGATCCGCCAGACCGGCTCGATGCAGCGCCTCGTCTTCGGCGAGTTCGACGGCGTCTCCTCGCCGCGCGCCGAGGCTCTCCTCGCGGCCGCCAGAGCCGGCGGCATCAACGCCGAGATCAGCGCCGACATCCGCCGCGAGATCTGGGAGAAATTCGTCTTCCTGGTCGGCCTCTCGGGCACGACCACCACCATGCGCACCACCATCGGCCCGATCCGCGAGAATCCGCAGACCCGTGCCTTCCTCCGCGACCTCATGCGCGAGGTGGTGGCGGTCGGGCGCGCGCACGGTGTCGGCCTCGACCCCGACCTCGCCGACAAGCGGCTCGCGCATGCCGACGGGCTCCCCGCCGAGATGACGTCGTCGATGCACCACGACTTGGAGCGCGGCAACCGGCTCGAAGTGCCATGGCTCTCCGGCGGCGTTGCGGAGCTCGGCGCGAAGGTCGGGGTGCCGACGCCACTCAACCGCGCCGTCGCCGACATCCTGGCGCTCCACGCCGACGGCCGGAAGGCCGCCTGAGGGTGGCGAACCTCACCATCCGCGGCGTTCGCACGACGCCGGTCGAGGTGCCGATGAGCTACGCGCTCGGCACCAGCGCCGCGACGATCCGCGCCGCACCGCTCCTCCTGATCGACGTCGACACGGAAGAGGGCGTCACCGGGCGGGCCTATCTCTTCGCCTATCGCCGCAGCGGCGCCAGGGCGATGGCGGAGGTCCTGCACGATGCCGTTACGATGGTGAAGGGCGAGGCCGTTGCGCCGGTTGCGCTCGGCCTGACGCTGCAGCGGCGTTTCGCCCTGATCGGCGTCACGGGCGTCGTGCGCATGGCGCTGTCGGCGCTCGACTCGGCGCTGTGGGACGCCCTCGCGATCGCCGCCGGGCTGCCGCTTGCGACGCTGCTTGGCGCGGCGCCGCGCCGCATTCCGGCCTACAACAGCAACGGCCTCGGGCTCATGGGCCCGGAGAAGACCGCGGATGAGGCCGAGAAGCTTGTCGCGCCGGGCTTCAGGGCGGTGAAGCTGCGGCTCGGCTATGCGACCGTCGCGGAGGACATCGCGGTCGCGCGGGCCGTCCGCAAGCGCCTCCCAGAGGCGATCGCGATCGTGGTCGATTACAACCAGGCGCTCACCGTCGCGGAAGCCCTGCGCCGCGGCCGGGCGCTCGAGGGCGAAGGCGTGACCTGGCTCGAGGAGCCGATCCGCCACGACGACTACGCCGGCAACGCGATCATCGCCCGCGATCTCGATCTGCCGTTGCAGATCGGCGAGAACTTCGACGGGCCGGAGGCAATGGCGGCGGCGCTCGCCGCCGGCGCCTGCGATTACGTGATGCCCGATCTTGCACGGATCGGCGGCGTCACCGGCTGGATCCAGGCCGCCGGCCTCGCCGCCGTCCGGGGGATCGAGATGTCGTCGCATCTTTTTCCGGAGGTGAGCGCGCATCTCCTCGCCGCGACGCCGACCTGCCATTTCCTCGAATATGTCGACTGGGCGAACGCGATCCTGCAGGAGCCGCTGGCGATTGAGGACGGCTTTGCCGTCGTCGCGGACCGGCCGGGCAGCGGCCTCGCCTGGGACGAGGCAGCCGTCGCACGCTATCGAATCGCCTGATCCTGTCGGAGGAACTGGGTGCTCGCCGGCCGAGCGAGCCGGCGCCGCGCTTGCGCCGCGACGTTCGGCCACGACAGCACCTCGCGCAGAACCGCGGCCATCCGCGTGATCTGCCGCTCCTCGAGCGTGAGCGCCGGCGCGAGGATCGCGGTGTCGCCGCGGATCTCGACGCCTATTCCCGCGGCCTCGAGCCGCGCCTGCATCTCGCGCCCGCGAACGCCGGCACTGCGGGTCGGCGCGAAATCGATGGCCGCCAGCATGCCGTAGCCGCGGATGTCGGCGATCACGCTAAGGTCGCTCAACGAGAATACGGCGTCGAGGAACACCGGAGCGAGCCGTGCGGCACGCTCGAACAGCCGCTCGCGCCGAAACAGATCGAGCGTCGTGCCGACCGCGGCGCTGGCCTCCCGCGACGGCGCGACGGCGCCGCCGCGCAGGATCGGCGCGACCTCCGGCGACCTCAGGATCGTCGCGCCGATCTCGTTTCGGACGAGGACAGCCCCACACGCATGCGCGCCGTTGGCGATCGCGGCGCCGAGCACGATGACGTCGGGAACAACCCCGAGACTCTGGCTCGCGAAGGCCGTGCCGGTGTGCCCGAACCCCGAGGCTTCGTCGAATACGAGCAGAAGCCCGTTCGTGTCGCAGATCGCACGAAGGCAATCGAGATAGCCCTGCGGAGGCACCAGCACGCCGGCGCTGACGGCGAGCGGCTCGACGAGGCAGGCCGCGATCCCCGCGCCGGAACGCGACACCGCGCGCCGGAGATCCTCGGCGCGCGTCTTGCCTTCCGCCGGCTGCCCGCGCGTGAAACGGTTTTCGGAAAGTCCGGTGTGGCGTAGGCGAGCGATCGGCGAGAGGGCGGCGCCGTCGCCGTCGCGAACGACAATGCCGGTCCGCTCGGGCTCGCCGCGAGCCCGATGATAGGCGCGGCAGAGTCCGGCGGCGAGATCGATGGCGTCGGCATGCGAGCTTACGAGGACGGCATGGCCGAAGCCCTCCGGTGCGAGCCGTACAAGCTCCTCTGCCACCGGCGCGCGCGCGCCGGCAGGATCATCCGGCCCAAGACGCCAACGCGCTGGGGTTGGGGGGCGCCGTCCTGCGGGCGCGATCAGCCCTTCGGAAGCCTCGAGCGGGCTTGCCTGATTCGCGATTGTGACGGGGACGCCAGCGGCGCAATTTTTTCGATGGCGATGGAACGTTGCGGGCAGGGCCGCCTTCCTAAACGGAATGATCGCGCAAGTCATGGACCAAAAACTCCTCAGGCAATACGCAGGCGCCGGTTCAAACAACCAGATTGCGAACTTTACGACATTTACCGAGCCGCGATAGCGCCAGAATCGAGGATTCGATTGGCACAACCTGCGGTGCTTACCGGTTGACGAACCCGTGCCGGGAGCGAACGATAGGCGTCCGCAACGTTGAATGGCGTGAATAATGAGCGGACGGATCGATCGGGCCATGTGGGGCCAGCTGTTCGCGTTGGCGCCAAGCGGCCAGGGGCCGCTCCAGGCCCGCATCCGGCAAATGCTGGTCGCGGCAATTCTCGACGGGCGCCTCTCGCCGGGAACCGCGCTGCCCTCGAGCCGCGAGCTCGCCGAGGAGCTCGGGATCGCGCGCAACACCGTCGTGCTCGCCTACCAGCACCTCGTCGATGCGGGCTTTCTCGAATCGAGCGAGCGCCGCGGCTATTTCGTAAGCCGCGAGATTGAGCCGCCGCAGCTCGCGGTCGCGCCGGCAGCGGCGAGTTCGGCGATCGACTGGAGCCGGCGGTTCGTCGTCCGCCCGTCGGAGCAGCGCAACATCGTCAAGGCGTCGGATTGGCAGCGCTATCCCTACCCTTTCCTCTACGGCCAGTTCGATCCGGCGTTGTTTCCGGTCGCGGAGTGGCGGGAGTGCTCGCGCCGGGCGCTCGGAGCCTCCGAGCTGAAGGGCTGGGCGCAAGACCTGATCGACGGTGATGACCCGCTCCTCGTCGAGCAGATCCGCAGCCGCCTGTTGCCGCGACGCGGGGTCTGGGTGACGCCCGCCGAGGTGATGATCACGATCGGCGCCCAGCAGGCGCTGTTCCTCCTCGCCGAGCTGCTGGTCGGTTCCGGAACGACGGTCGCGATGGAGAACCCGGGCTACCCCGACGCGCGCAACATCTTCTCGATGCGCACCCGGCACGTGCGGCCCCTGCCGGTGGATGGCCTCGGCGCCGTACCGGGGAAGGAGCTTTCGGGCTGCGATTACCTGTTCGTCACGCCGAGCTACCAATGCCCGACCTCCGCGACGATGCCGCTTTGCCGCCGCGAGGAGATCCTGGAGGCGGCCGCGGCGCAGGACATCATCATCATCGAGGACGACTACGAGACCCATTCCGGCTTCTCCGAGGTGCCGGCGCCGGCGCTGAGGAGCCTCGGTCGCGACGGCCGCGTCCTCTACGTCGGTAGCCTGTCCAAGATTCTCGCGCCGGGGCTGCGCCTCGGGTTCCTCGTCGGCCCGCCGGAGCTCATCAGCGAGGCGCGCGCCCTGCGCCGCCTGATGCTCCGCCACCCGCCGGCCAACAACCAGCGCACGGCGGCGCTGTTCCTATCGCTCGGCCATCACGAGGCGCTCGGACGGCGCCTCGGCCACATCCACCGCGATCGCGCCCAGGTCCTGAAGCGCGCGCTCGACCGCCACTTGCCCGAGCTCTCCTGCTCGGCGGCGTCCGGCTGCTCGGCCTTCTGGCTCGAGGGGCCGCCCTGGCTCGACACCCGCGAGCTCGCCGAGCGCGCCCGGGATCGTGGCGTGCTGATCGAGCCCGGAGACGTTTTCTTCGCCGGCGAGCGGCCGCCGCTGAATATCCTGCGGCTCGGATTCTCGTCGATCTCGTCGGACCGCATCGAGCCAGGCATCGCCGAGCTCGCGGCGCTCCTGCAAGGGCTTGCGCCGGCGCGGCTGGCGCGCCGGGCGGCGGCGGGCTCGCAGATCGGCTGAGCCGGAGGCGTTTGCTTCCGGTGCCCGAAGGCTCATATGACGGGGCCGCGCCGGAGCCCCTTGAGATGATCGACGACCTGCCCGAGATCCGCGAGCAGCTGCAGCAGCACTGGCAGAAAGCCGGCGTCGACCTCGTCCAGCGGGGCTTCCGGCCGGAGGCCGTGTTCGAGACCATGCTCACGGTCGGGCTCGCCGGCTGGGTCGAGGTCCACGGCAAGGATGCCGTCGCCGAGCGCCTGGTGCTGATGGCGCAGCGGCTCTCAGACCAAGTCCGCGAGGAGCGCCAGGCGAGCGTCGAGGCGGCGCGCGCGACGAAGAACTGAGGCTACTCGGCCGCTTCGGCGAGCGGCTTCGGCGGCGCCCATTTGAGGATCGGCTGACGGGCGGCGCGGGTCTCGTCGAGGCGCCGGCGCGGCGCGTGATAGGGCGCGCCCGAGAAGCGCTCGGTGTCGCCGCGCTTTGCCGCCATGGCGAGGTCGCGCAGGGCCGCGACGAAGAGGTCGAGCGAGGCCTTCGATTCCGACTCGGTCGGCTCGATCAGCATGGCGCCGTGCACGACGAGCGGGAAATACATCGTCATCGGATGATAGCCCTCGTCGATCATCGCCTTGGCGAAGTCGAGCGTGGTGACGCCGGTGTCTTTCAGCCACGCATCGTCGAACAGCACCTCGTGCATGCACGGCTTGTCGCCGAAGGGCAGCGACATGAGGTCGGCAAGGCCGGCGCGCACGTAATTGGCGTTGAGCACCGCGTCCTCGGAGGCCTGCCGCATGCCGTCCGAACCATGCGAGAGCATGTAGGCGAGCGCCCGCACATACATGCCCATCTGGCCGTGGAAGGCGGTGATACGGCCAAGCGGCGCAGCGCCGTCGGCGTCGGGGGCGTGCTCGACGAGCTCGAACGCGTTCCCCTCCCCCTTGCGGGGAGGGGTAGGGGTGGGGGTCGCACCGGATGAAGCGCCGGTGGTGCCTTCTGCACGACCCCCCTCCTCGCTCGCGCTTCGCGCGAGTCGGTCCTCCCCCGCAGGGGGGGAGGATTGCGCGCGCACGAACGGCACCGGGGCAAAGGCCGCGAGGCGCTCGGACAGCACCACCGGCCCTGCCCCCGGCCCGCCGCCGCCGTGCGGCGTCGAGAAGGTCTTGTGCAGGTTGATGTGCATGGCGTCGACGCCGAGGTCGCCCGGCCGCACCTTGCCGACGATGGCGTTGAAGTTCGCGCCGTCGCAATAGAAATAGGCGCCGACCTGGTGCAGCGCCTGCGCGATCTCGACGATCTGCGGCTCGAACAGGCCGCAGGTGTTCGGGTTCGTCAGCATGATCGCCGCAACGTCGGGTCCGAGCAGCGGGCGCATGTCGTCGACATGGACCCAGCCATCGTCCCGGACCGGCACCGGCTTCACGGTGAAGCCGATCAGCGCCGCGGTCGCCGGATTGGTGCCGTGCGCCGAATCCGGCACCAGCACCGTCCGGCGCGTATCGCCCTCGCCCTTGGCGGCGATCGCCGCCTTGATCGCCATCATGCCGAGAAGCTCGCCATGGGCGCCGGCTTTCGGCGAGAGCGCAACGGCCGGCATGCCGGTCAGCGTCGTGAGATAGCGGGCGAGCTCGCTCATGAGCTCGAGCGCGCCCTGCACGGTCGAGACCGGCTGCAAGGGATGAATGTCGCCGATGCCGGGCAGCCGCGCCACGCGCTCGTTGAGGCGGGCGTTGTGCTTCATGGTGCAGGAGCCGAGCGGAAACAGCCCGGTGTCGATGCCGAAGTTCTTCTGCGACAGGCGCACGTAATGGCGCATGGCCTCGGGCTCGGTGAGGCCGGGCAGCCCGATCTCGCCCGTGCGCTCGAGCCCGCCGAGACGCTGCGTGAACGGCTCCGGCTCGTCGAGATCGACGCCGGTCGCGTCGGTGCGGCCGATCTCGAAGATCAGCGGCTCCTCCTGCTGCAGGGCGCGGTTGCCAGTGAAGGTAGGGTGGCTGGATGTGCCGGCTTCATCGGCAGCGGTCGGACGACCTTGGCGGTTCAGCATCGCTGTATCACTCTAGATTGCCTTAAGGATCGTCTCGGCATCGGTTGGATCGCTAAGCTTTAGGCACATCTGCTGCTGCGGCTTCGGCGAAGCAGGAAAGCCCTGCAGACCGCTGTGGGCCCCCGGCCTGTGATGGATACCGAGCCGCAATAACAGCCGCGCCAACTTCGGATGAAATGCGAATGTCGGAGTCACGTCATTCCCAATTATGAAGAATCGTTCGCCCCTGATCGTCATCCGAACGAGCTTAGCCTTCGAGTCGTCTTCAACGACAGCGCCCGCCAGTTTCGCCCGGGCCACCACCCCAGCAACGTGGGGTTTTTCTATAGCCTTCACTCCAGTATACCTCTGAGTGCATCGGCTAACGCCATCCGATCCTCGTCCGTATTCACCTCGGTCGATGCGACAACTAGCAGATCGCCGAGATTGGCGTTCGGCAGGAGCCGCGAGACCGGCACGCCGCCGAGCACGCGGCGGGCCGCGAGCGCCTCCACCACCTCCGCGGCAGGCCGAGCCAGACGGATCGTGAACTCGTTGAAGAAGGTCTGGTTCAGCACCTCGACGCCGGGCACGCCCGAGAGCGCGTCCGCGAGCTTCACGGCGTTGGCGTGATTGACGCGCGCGAGGCGCTTCAGCCCCGCCTCGCCCAGCAGCGTCATGTGGACCGTGAAGGCGAGGCAGCACAGGCCGGAGTTGGTGCAGATGTTGGAGGTCGCCTTGTCGCGGCGGATGTGCTGCTCGCGGGTCGACAGCGTCAGCACGAAGCCGCGCCGCCCTGTCGCATCGACGGTCTCGCCGCATAGCCGCCCCGGCATCTGGCGCAGATATTTCTGGCGCGTCGCGAAGAGCCCGACATAGGGGCCGCCGAAGGACAGGGCGACGCCGATCGACTGGCCCTCGCCGACGACGATGTCGGCGCCCATCTCGCCCGGCGGCATGACGAGCCCGAGCGACACCGCCTCGGTGAACACCGCGATCAGCAAGGCGCCGTGCTTGTGCGCCTTGTCGGCGACGGCGCGAAGGTCGCGCAGGTTGCCGAAGAAGTCCGGCGTCTGCACGACGACGCAGGACACCGTGTCGTCGATCGCGGCGAGAAGGTCCTCGGCCGCGCCGACGTCCGGCGGCAGCGAGACGACCTCGTCGCCGGCCATGCGCGACAGCGTGCGCACGACCTCGGCGTATTGCGGGTGCAGCCCGCCGGACAGCACGGCCTTGCGGCGCTTCGTCACGCGATGCGCCATCAGCACCGCCTCGCCGGTGCCGGTCGAGCCGTCATACATTGAGGCGTTCGCGACCTCCATGGCGGTGAGGTTCGCGACCTGGGTCTGGAACTCGAACAGATACTGCAGCGTGCCCTGCGAGATCTCGGGCTGATAGGGCGTGTAGCTGGTGAGGAACTCGGAGCGCTGGATGAGGTGGTCGACGCTCGCCGGCACGTGGTGCTTGTAGGCGCCGGCGCCGACGAAGAACGGCACCGACGACGCAGCGACGTTCCTCGCCGCCATCCGCCCGAGGACGCGCTCGACCTCGAGCTCGCCCTTGCGGCGCGGCAGATCGGGCGGCGCTGCGAGGAGCTTGTCCGAGGGCACGTCGGCGAAGAGGTCGTCGATGCCGGCCGCGCCGATGCGGGCGAGCATCTCGCCGCGGTCCTCGTCAGAGAGGGGCAGGTAGCGCATTCCGGGACGTTCCTCAGGCGTGGACGGGAAGGCCGGCGACGACCACCTCGCTCTTCACCGAGTTCGCGATGAAGCATTCCTCGTGCGAGCGGTGATGGAGCTCGGCGATCTCGTCGGGCGAGGGCTGCCTGGCCCCGGAGAACGCGATCCGCGGGTCGAGCGTCACCTTCGCGACGAAGAGCTTGCCTTGGCTGTTCTTCTCCATGATCCCGCAGGCGCGGTCCTCGTAGGAATCGACCACGAACCCCGCCTTCGCGGCGAAGGTGAGGAAGAACAGCATGTGGCAGCTCGACAGCGCGGCGACGAAGCCCTCCTCGGGATCGACCGCGTCCTCGCGCGAGTAGGGCAGCCGCACGCTCAAGGGCGAGGACGAGGCCGGCACCTCGACCCCGCCGTCGAAGGCCCAGACGTGGGCGCGGCTGTACTTGTTGTCGGTGAACGCGGCGCCGTCGCGCACCCAGCGCACCGTCGCCCTGTATTCGTGGCTCATCGTGAAGCCTCTCAGCTGATCGACTGCACGTAATCGCGATACTCGTCCTCGCCCATGAGGCCGTCGAGCTCGGCGGCGTTCGCAAGCTTCAGCTTGAAGAACCAGCCGCGCTCCACCGGGTCCTCGTTCACCGTGCCCGGCGCCCCCTCGAGCGCGGAGTTGACGGCCGTCACCTCGCCGGAGACCGGGGCATAGACCTCGCTTGCCGCCTTGACGCTCTCGACGACCGCCGCCTCGCCGCCCTTGGCGACGCTCTTACCGACGGCGGGAAGCTCGACGTAGACGACGTCGCCGAGCTGGCTCTGGGCGTAGTCGGTGATGCCGACGGTGCCGGTGTCGCCTTCGATCCGGATGTATTCGTGGTCCTTGGTGTAGCGCGTGGTCATCGGCGTCCCTCACCCTCTCTTGTAGCGATGCGGCGCGAACGGCATCGGCACGACCTGCGCCGGCAGCGGCTTGCCGCGCACGACGAGATGCAATTCCGTGCCCGGCGTCGCGAGCTCCCGCGCGACGTAGCCCATGGCGACCGGCCCGTTGACGCTCGGTCCGAAGCCGCCCGAGGTGACCTTGCCGACCTCCCGTCCGTCCGGGGTCGCGACGACCGTGCCTTCGCGGGCGGGGGCGCGGCCCTCGGGCTTGAGGCCCACCCGCTGGCGCGCCGGGCCGTCCCGGAGCTCGCGCTGGATGCGCGCCGCGCCGGGGAACCCGCCTTCCTCGCGGCGGCGCTTCTGGATCGACCAGGTCAGGCCCGCCTCGACCGGCGAGGTCGTGGTGTCGATGTCATGGCCATAGAGGCACAGCCCGGCCTCGAGCCGGAGCGAATCGCGCGCCCCGAGGCCGATCGGCCTTGCCTGCTCGTCCGTCATGAGGAGCCGCCACAGCTCTGCTGCGCGGCTCGCCGGCACCGAGATCTCGAAGCCGTCCTCGCCGGTGTAGCCGGAGCGCGAGACATGGGCCGGGATGCCGCCGATCATCGTCTCCGCCGCCTGCATGAAGGCGAGCGATGCGATGTCCGGCGCCTGGCCGCCGAGCACGGCCTCGGCCTGCGGCCCTTGCAGGGCGAGAAGCGCGCGGTCGTCGAAGCGGCGAAGCTCGACGCCGGCCGGAAGCCGCGCCGCCATATGGGCGTAGTCGGCCTCCTTCATCGAGGCGTTGACGACGAGGATGAGCTCGCCGTCCTGGAGCGGATTCGCGGGCCGCGTCACCATGAGGTCGTCGCGGATGCCGCCGTTCTCGTCGAGGAGCTGGGTGTAGCGCTGCCGGCCGGGCTTGAGGTTGAGGATGTCGGCGGGAACGAGCGCCTCGAGCGCCCGCGCGGTCGTCGCGTGGTCCGGCCCGATCAGCGCCGCCTGGCCCATATGCGAGACGTCGAAGAGCCCGGCGTGCTCGCGCGTCCAGAGATGCTCGGCCAGGATGCCGGTCGCATATTGCACCGGCATGGCGTAGCCGGCGAAGGGCACCAGGCGGGCGCCGGCGGCGGCATGCTCGCCGTGCAGCGGCGTCTCGAGAAGGCTTTCGGCGGCTGCCGGCTCGGCCATGGGGCCCTCGACGATCGGAGTCACGCGCCCGGCCGGGCCTTGTCGGCCCGCGAGCGCCCCCTCTGTCCTGAGGACCTGAGAGATTTCCCCCGGCGAGAAGCCGGAGTTACCCCCGTCGGTGGGCGAAGCTCGACGAGCCGCGCCGCTTTCCAGAGTGCCAGCTCCCCGCGGCCCTTCGGCCTGAGCGTTTCCGGGGCGGTTGCGCCTTCGGCGCCGGCTCGTCTTGCGACGTGCCGGTCTCTCCCGCGGGGATCAGAAGCAGGTTGTGGTGTGGCCGAGGCCCAGGACGATGTCAACGCCGCGCCCGTAGCCCGCGGGCGTCGGCCTCAGCCGCGCTTGCGCTTTGCCGCGCGCTCGGGCTTCGCGCCGCCGGCGCCGGCGACGAGCCCGACGTCGATCTCGTACTCGCCGGCCTTTGCCGGCACGACGAGGCCGTCCTGCACCGTGACGAAGCTCGCCTGGGTATCGCCTGCCGGGACCGCGACCGAGACTCTCTGGGTCCGGGTCGCGAGGATGCTGTCGCCGCGCTTGATGACGAAGGTCACCGGCGCGTCGAAGCGCCCGGCGGCGCCGGCCGGTCCAAGGAGCACGCGGCCCTCGACGCCGACCTTCACGAGAATCGAGCCGTCGGGCTGCTCGTCGCATTCGCGGGCGAACTGGTTGAGCGAGATCTGGTGGCGGAGCGCCGCCGGGTCGCCGACGCGGTTGTTGTTGTAGGCCCGGATGGCGGCGCTGCCCTCGATCAGGCCGACGCTCGGGCAATACGCGTCCCCGGTCTGGCGCGGCGCCTCGTTCGGAACCGTGGTGCCGCCGAACTTGAAGAGATTGCTCAGCGTGTCGCCGATCCCCTGCGCCGCGGCCGGACCGGCCAGCGCGAGACCCGCGGCGCAAAGGATGGTCGGGCGGAAGCGCTTTCGCGCGGTGTTGAAAACGATCATGAGTCCTCCCCCTTGCGCCGCGCGGCCTTTTCACCGCTTACGGCAGGCCGTCGAACCCGGCGCCGAAGCCGTTCAGCGAGACCGGCACGCCGACGCCTTCCTCCGGCGTCTGGAATACGATGAAGGTCGCGGTCTGGCCGCCCTTGAGCTGGTTCAACAGCGTGTCGTCGAGGACCGCCTCGGCGATGCAGCCGGTCGTCAGGCAGCGGACGTAGCCGGCGCGACCGATGTCGGCCTGGTCGATGCGGAGCCCGATCCCGGCCGGGATCAGGATGCCGAGCGGCGCAACCATCCGCAGCAGCCGCGACTTGCCGTCGGCGGTCTTGAGCGCGATGACGAGCAGCGTCAGGTTCGGCCGGTCCTCGGCCATGACGTTCTGGACGAGCGCGCATTGCTCGCTCTTCGCGCCGGGCGGCGTCTCGCAGCGCACCTGCCAATCGCCAAATGTGTTCTTCACGACGCCTTGCGCGCCGGCCGCGCCGGCCGCGGCCGTCAGCGCCGCCGCCAAGGCCGTGCAAACCCATCGTGAGCGGAACGACGTCATATCCTTCCTCGAGGCCCGACCCCGGGCGGTGCGGCCGCGCGGCGGCCCGAGCGGGCCGTTCCGAACACGGGCCAGCCGGGCTGTCAAGCAAGCTGCGCGACGGGTGGAGAAATGCAGTGCTTTTCGGGCCGTTATGACGCATGAGATTGCGGCGCCCGGGCCGTTGCGCTCAAATGCGCATTGTGGTCTTTGGCGCCGCCCGCAGGCGGTGGGCCGGACAGGAGCTTCAAACGCGGATGCGGACGAGCAGCATTGGCCATCGGGCGGCGATCCGGCTTGCGGCTGCCGGCATCGCCCTGGTGTTCGTCGCGCCCGCCGCGCTCGCGGCCGGGACGGGGCAGCCGGAGCCGTGGCAGATCGCCATGCAGAATCCGGTCACTCCGGTCGCCCACGACGTGCACCTCTTCCATACCTGGCTCGTCTGGATCATCACCGCGATCTCGCTGTTCGTGCTCGCGCTCCTGATCGCCGTCGCGGTGAAGTTCAACGACCGGGCGAACCCGGTTCCGGCGCGCACGACGCACAATACCCTGCTCGAGGTCGCCTGGACGATCCTGCCGGTGCTGATCCTCGTCGCGATCGCGATCCCGTCCTTCCGGCTCCTGCGCGAGCAGCTCATCATCCCGAAGCCCGACGTGGTCGTGAAGGCGACCGGCATGAACGCCTGGTATTGGACCTACGAGTATCCGGCCGACCAGGGCGGCTTCAAGTTCGAATCCTTCATGCTCGACGAAGCCAAGCGCGCCGAGGCGATCCGGGCCGGCGCGAGCGCGCCGCGGCTCCTCGCCACCGACACCGAGCTGGTCGTGCCGGTGAACAAGGTCGTGAAAGTACAGGTGACGGCGGAGGGCGTGCTGCACGCCTTCGCGCTGCCGTCCTTCGGCATCAAGATCGACGCCGTGCCGGGACGGCTCAACGAGACCTGGTTCAAGGCCGAGCGCGAGGGCGTCTACTACGGCCAGTGCTCGGAGCTGTGCGGCAACGGCCACCCCTACATGCCGATCCAGATCCGGGTGGTGAACGACGCCGACTACGCCGCCTGGCTCGCCGACGCCAAGAAGAAGTACGCCGGAGGCGGCTCCGGCGGCGTCAGGCTCGCCGCCACGGACTGAACCGGTAGAATACAAGGACGCCGAATTTCGTCATGGCCTACGCAACCCACGCCGATCACGCCGACCACCACACCCCGAGCGGGTGGCGGCGGTGGATGTACTCCACCAACCACAAGGACATCGGCACCCTCTACCTCCTGTTCTCGTTCTGCGCCGGCCTCGTCGGCGCCGCCTTCTCGATCCTGATGCGCATGGAGCTGCAGGAGCCGGGGCTGCAGATCTTCGCCAATCCGCAGGCCTTCAACGTGGTCGTCACCGGCCACGGCCTGATCATGGTGTTCTTCCTCGTCATGCCGGCCCTCATCGGCGGTTTCGGCAACTGGTTCGTGCCGCTGATGATCGGGGCGCCCGACATGGCGTTCCCGCGCATGAACAACATCTCGTTCTGGCTTACCGTGGCGGGGTTCTTCCTGCTCTGCACGTCGCTGTTCTTCGAGGGCGCGCCGGGCTCGCTCGGCTTCGGCGGCGGCTGGACCGTCTATCCGCCGCTCTCGACCTCGGGCCATCCCGGGCCGGCGCTCGATTTCGGCATCCTCTCGCTCCACCTCGCGGGCGCCGCCTCGATCCTCGGCGCCATCAACTTCATCACCACGATCCTCAACATGCGCGCGCCCGGCATGACGCTGCACAAGATGCCGCTCTTCGCCTGGTCGATCCTCGTCACCGCCTTCCTGCTGCTCCTGGCGCTGCCGGTGCTCGCCGGCGCGATCACCATGCTGCTCACCGACCGCAACTTCGGCACGACCTTCTTCGACCCGGCCGGCGGCGGCGATCCGATCCTCTACCAGCATCTGTTCTGGTTCTTCGGCCACCCCGAAGTCTACATCATGATCCTGCCGGCCTTCGGCATCGTCTCGCACATCGTCTCGACCTTCTCGAAGAAGCCGATCTTCGGCTATCTCGGCATGGCCTATGCGATGGTCGCGATCGGCGTCGTCGGCTTCGTGGTGTGGGCGCACCACATGTTCACGGTCGGCCTGTCGCTGCAAAGCCAAGCCTATTTCGTCTTCGCCACCATGGTGATCGCGGTGCCGACCGGCATCAAGATCTTCTCCTGGATCGCGACCATGTGGGGCGGCTCGGTCCGCTTCACCGCCGCGATGCTGTGGGCGATGGGCTTCATCTTCCTGTTCACGGTCGGCGGCGTCACCGGCGTCGTGCTCGCGAACGCGCCGGTCGACCGCTACATGCACGACACCTATTACGTCGTGGCGCACTTCCATTACGTGCTGTCGCTCGGCGCCGTGTTCATGATCTTCGCAGCGATGTACTACTGGTTCCCGAAGATGTCGGGCTACGTCATCCCGGAGTGGATCGGCAAGCTGCATTTCTGGCTCGCCTTCGTCGGCTCGAACATCCTGTTCTTCCCGATGCATTTCCTCGGGCTTGCCGGCATGCCGCGGCGCTACGCCGACTATCCGGACGCGTTCGCCGGCTGGAACTTCGTGTCGTCGATCGGCTCCTATATCTTCGCGGTCGGCATCTTCGTCTTCATGTACGGCGTCTTCGCCGCCTTCCGGAACAAGGAGCGGGCGGCGCCGAACCCGTGGGGCGAGGGCGCGACGACGCTCGAATGGACGCTGCCGTCGCCGCCGCCCTTCCACCAATACGAGACCCTGCCGCGGATCGCCGACACCGGTCACTGATCGGGCCTCGGGCGCCCAAGTCGACGCGCCCGATCCAGCCCGCGCTTTCAGGCAGGGAGAGGCTTTCCAGGCATCTGGCCGTTTCGGGCCGGCCATGCCAACATCCCGGAACCTGACCTTGCGATGAGCGCCGCGACCAGCTTGACCCACACCGTACCCGGCGAAACCCTCGCGGCGTCCGCGGCCATGTCCGGCGGCGAGGTCTCCGACTACATCGCGCTCCTGAAGCCGCGGGTGATGTCGCTCGTCGTGTTCACGGCGCTTGTCGGCATGGCCGTCGCCCACGCGCCGGCAAGCCCCGTCATCGCCTTCGCCTCGCTCGTCATGATCGCGGTCGGAGCCGGGGCTGCCGGCTGCCTCAACATGTGGTGGGACGCCGATGTCGACGCGCTGATGACGCGCACGCGCAAGCGGCCGATCCCGGACGGGCGCATCCGGCCGGAGGAGGCGCTGTCCTTCGGCATGACGCTTGCCGTCGGCTCGGTGCTGGCGCTCGGGCTTATCGCCAACTGGCTCGCTGCCGCCTTTCTCGCCTTCACGATCTTCTTCTACGTCGTCGTCTACTCGATCGGGCTGAAGCGCTGGACGGCGCAGAACATCGTCATCGGCGGCGCGGCCGGCGCCTTCCCGCCGATGATCGGCGAAGCGGCGGTCTCGGGCACGGTGTCGTTGCAGACCTTCATCCTCTTCGCCATCATCTTCCTGTGGACGCCGCCGCACTTCTGGGCGCTCGCGCTCGTGAAATCGGCGGACTACGCCCGCGCCGGCATCCCGATGCTGCCGAACGTCGCCGGCCCGGCCGCGACGCGGCGGCAGATCCTGCTCTACACGCTGGTGCTGGCGCCGGTCGGGGTCGTTCCGGTCGCGGCGGGTTTCGCCGGGCTCGCCTACGCGGTCGTCTCGGTGCTCGGCGGGCTCGCCATGCTGGCGCTTGCCCTGCAGGTGTTCCGGACCCGCGACGGCGAGCCGGCGATGCGGGCGGCGCAGCAGCTCTTCGGCTTCTCGATCCTGTACCTGTTCCTGCTCTTTGCCGCTCTCCTCGCCGAGCATGGGCTCGGGCTCCTGCGCCCGCTCGGATTGCCGGCGTGAGCGCCGACGAGCGAAGACCGCGGCCGCTGAGCCCGGAAGCGGCGAAACGCCGCCGCTCGCGCTCGATCGCGATCGCGCTGGCGCTCGCCGCCCTCGCCCTCCTCTTCTACGTCGTGACCATTGCCAAGATGGGCCCGCAGGTATTGAACCGCCCGCTATGAGACCCGCCGCCCGCTTGCGCGACCTCGCGGCCCGCACGCGCCGCACGGCGGCGCTGTGCGCCGGACTTGCCCTCGGCATGGTCGGTCTCGCCTACGCATCGGTGCCGCTCTACGGCCTGTTCTGCCGCATCACCGGCTATGACGGGACGCCCCTCTTCGGAAGCGGGCCCGCGGCCGAGATCCTCGAACGCACGATCACGGTGCGCTTCGACGCCAACGTCGCGGCGGGGCTCGATTGGCGCTTCACGCCCGAGGCGCCGCAGGTCGAGGTCAAGCTCGGCGAGGCGCGGACGGTCTTCTACAAGGTCCGCAACGCCGGCCAGACGGCGACCGCCGGCATCGCGACCTTCAACGTGCAGCCGGGGCAGGCGGGCGCGTTCTTCGTCAAGCTGCAGTGCTTCTGCTATGCCGAGCAGACGCTCAAGCCCGGCGAGGAGATCGAGGCCGCCGTCGCCTTCTACATCGATCCGGCGCTTGCCCGCGACTCGAACGTCAGCGCCCTGCCGGGCATCACGCTGTCCTACACCTTCTTCCCATCCCGGAACGGCGAGCCGGTTGCGACATCGAGCGCCGCCGCGGCCGCGCCGAAACTGTGACCGGCGGCGTGACAACCGCCGCGCTCGCGCTTAAAGCGACGCACGACCGAGGCGACGGAGAGCCCTGACCATGGCCGAGGCGCACGCCAAGCCCCAGCACGACTACCATCTCGTCGATCCGAGCCCCTGGCCTCTCGTCGGCTCGATCGCGGCCTTCGTCATGGCGGTCGGCCTCGTCCTGACGATGAAGAGCCTGACGCTGCTCGGCCTCAGGATCGGGCCATACGTCTTCGGCGCCGGCGTCCTCGGCGTCCTCTACACCATGCTGAACTGGTGGCGGAGCGTGATCCGCGAGGCGAGCTACGAGGGCCACCACACCCGCGTCGTGCAGATCAGCCACCGCTACGGCATGATCTTCTTCATCGCCTCGGAGGTGATGTTCTTCGTCGCCTGGTTCTGGGCCTTCTTCGACGCCTCGCTCTACCCGAACGACCCGATCCAGTTTTCCCGCACCGAGCTCACCGGCGGGCACTGGCCGCCGAAGGGCATCGAGACCTTCGACCCCTGGCACCTGCCGCTCCTCAACACCCTCATCCTCCTGACCTCCGGGACGACGGTGACCTGGGCCCACCACGCGCTCCTGCACGACGACCGCAAAGGCCTGAAATGGGGCCTGTGGCTGACGATCGGCCTCGGCCTGCTCTTCACCTGCGTCCAGGCCTACGAGTACGGCCACGCCGCCTTCGGCTTCAAGGGCCACATCTACGGCGCCACCTTCTTCATGGCGACGGGCTTCCACGGCGCCCACGTCATCATCGGCACGATCTTCCTCGCCGTGTGCCTGTGGCGGGCCTACCAAGGCCAGTTCACGCCGCGCCAGCATCTCGGCTTCGAGTTCGCCGCCTGGTATTGGC